>NZ_JBEBMB010000075.1:0-3264 GCF_040081915.1 Xenorhabdus sp. SGI240 | reverse complement strand
ATCCAGAATTCGGGTTAATTACTATTGATACTGCTAATAGCGAATAAAAAATGCTCTTTTTGCACTGATTATTGAGTGAATCCTTACTTTATCGCTGGTTTTCTTAAGTGTAAATCTGCGTATACAATTGAATGAAACATCATGTCAGTCTAGTATCACCCATGTTTTGTGATTGAAAGGCCACTTTAATGATTGAAGCAATAGAACTTAACCAGTCTGACTACTTAACTGCTAAATCTGAACATTTGAAAAAAGAGTTTGGGCAATATTTCACTGGTAGCGCTGTGGCTGATTATATGGCATCGATGTTAACTTTTGTGGATATCCCAATTGTACGTTTACTTGATGCGGGAGCTGGGGCAGGAATTCTGACCGTTCATGCCGCTATGCGATGTTTGGCTCAGGGAAACAAACAGGTTCATGCTGTTTTGTATGAAATTGATAGCGGTATTTTATCTCAATTAGAATCAAATATGCAGCGAATAGCTGAGGCCTTTAAAGAAGCCGATGGTAAATTTACTTTTGATATTCGATATGAAGATTTTGTCTTGGCACGGCCTGATTGTAAAGAAGCGCCATTTCATGTGTCTTTAATCAATCCTCCATATTTTAAATATAATGCTAAAACGTCTCCCTATGCTGGTGCTACGGCAGATCTATATGCAGGTAATCCTAATATCTATGCTTCTTTTATGGCTATAGTAGCTTCTTGCATGGAAGATGATGGACAAATGGTTGCTATTGTCCCCCGTAGCTTCACTAATGGATTATATTTTAAGGGATTTCGCCATTATTTGAATAGGACAATGAGCCTTGAGAGGATTCACATTTTCCGCTCTCGCAGTCAGCTATTTCGGGAACAGGCGGTACTGCAAGAGAATATTATCTGCTTTTATCGTAAAGCGTCTCAAAACGCTTCTATCAACGTTTACACTTCAACGGGCTATGATGATCTTAATAAAGATAAAAACAATACTTATCCAGCTGCCCAATTGATAGACACATCGAATGGTTATGAGATCATCCGAATACCAGAGAGTCTGGAAGATGCCCAAATTTTGACTGATGTAGAATACTGGCCATCCAGTTTTGAGAATAATGGTTATTTTATCTCAACAGGTCCAGTAGTAGAGCATCGTACCAGGGAATTTATCATTGAATCAAACAACATCCACGGCAGTATTCCTCTTCTGAGAATGCATAACGTGAAAGCGTTCAAGACAGAGTGGACAGGAGAAAATAAAAAAGATGCCCGATTCATGTTGCTTGATGGTCATGAGAAACATACCTCTAAAAACCAGCCATATGTCATCTTAAAACGCTTTAGTTCTAAGGACGAAAAACGCAGATTGGTTGCTGGAGTGCATGATCCTAGTCATATGCCTGGAAAGCGGATAGCTCTAGAAAATCATTTAAACTATATAGGGCATCAAGACGGACCACTGAGTCAAGCAGAGGCTTATGGTCTAGCCGTGTTGTTTAACTCTACTTTGTTGGATAAATATTTCCGGTGCATGTCGGGAAATACTCAAGTGAATGCTACAGAGATCAGGCTGTTAAAATTGCCAACGCGTGACATTATTCAAAAGATAGGTATGTCATTCCGATCTAATGAAACAATTATTCAAGAACAGATAGATACACTTTTAGAGTATTTTTTAAAAATATAGGAATATCATCAAAGATGGACAAGAAACAAGAAAAGCTACAGCAGGCTAAGATACTTCTTCAAGCTCTGGGAATGCCAAAAGCACAATACAATGATCGTTCTGCTTGGGTATTCCTTTCTTTGGCCAATATCAAACCTAATGATGATTGGCACCGGGCACAAGCACCTTTATTACCTACTGTGGATATTATGCAATTTATCCGCGAAAACTATGGACAAGATTATAAGCCTAATAGCAGAGAAACAATACGTCGTCAAACTCTTCACCAATTTGAGCAGGCTCGCATTGTTGATCGTAATAGAGATAATCCTTCAAGAGCAACAAACAGTAAGGATAACAATTATTCCTTGAATAAACCTATCCTTGAAATATTACAGGAATTTCCAAGTGGTAGTTGGAAACAAAAAATTGAAGAATATAAAGCTGTATTGCCAAACCTTCAGGAACTCTATCGGCGTAATTTGGATTTATTGAAAATTCCGGTCACACTGCCTAATGGACAAGAAATTAAATTGTCGCCTGGTAAGCACAACCAATTACATGCTGATATTGTACATGAATTTTGTCCACGATTTATTGGAAAAGGTGGCAAAGTATTGTACATAGGAGATACAGCGAGTAGTCGTGAAGAGGGAGGGAAATTAATGATATTGGAAACCACAATGCTGGAAATGCTGGGGGTTCCTCCTATGTCTCACGATAAACTCCCAGATTTAGTTGTTTACGATGAAAAAAGAGAATGGCTTTTTTTGATTGAAGCGGTAACAAGCCATGGGCCAATATCTCCAAAGCGCAAGTTGGAGTTGGAAAACGTGCTGACAACATGCAAAGCGGGGTTGGTATATGTAACGGCTTTCCCTGATTCTACTGAGTTTAAAAAAAATGCAGCGGATATTGCATGGGAAACGGAGGTCTGGATTGCAGATAACCCTGATCACATGATCCATTTTAACGGCGATCGTTTTTTGGGGCCTCACGATAGTACAGACGAATTGCTATAAGTTCAGATTAAAAATTATACACTGTTGGCACTGCCAACAGTGACTAAAAAATAATCTTTTTTCACGATCAATAAAAATGAATCATTTTTTTCCCTTTCCATAACTGGTTATCCATTGAGTCACAGCCTCCTTTGCCCTGATAGTCAAGCAGCTATCAAGGCCAAACAGGAGTCTTAATTCATGTCTGATTCTGAAGAAAAACCTTCTACTCAACCACAATTACGTGCAGGTGTCTTAACCTCCTCATTAACGATTGCACTGCATACCCACTATGCCATCCGTCTGTGGGCAGGACGCAGACGGGAAGAGAGCAGTAATCCACGAAAATTTTCAGGCATTCTCGGGATGCCGCAGGTGATTAAACGCGCGGGCACGATCAGTGTGGATTCCGCTGCCGATAATCCGTATGCCGATGCCTGGCTGGTGAAGCTGGAGCAGGCGTTGGAAGCCGCATCTGCCAATCTCCAACAAAGTATTGCCACTTTGCAGGATACCCTGAATGCTGTACCCCAGCAGATCACCTTATCCGCTGTTTCCTCTGTCGAACCGCTGAATATCGGCGTCTACAGCCACTCCCCATTAGGCTATCGCGG
>NZ_JBEBMB010000074.1:0-2388 GCF_040081915.1 Xenorhabdus sp. SGI240 | reverse complement strand
TTATGTTGATTCTGCTATATATATCTTACACTAGCACCATGACCACCTTCTTTGAACATTGCCATAGGCCATTCGTCACGATCCGCGCCTTTTTTGGTTTTTACATCTTTCAGACTAAGCTTACGATTTAACTTAGCTGTCTCCCTTTGTATAGTAACAATATATGGATGACCTGCTTTTATTGCCTCATCTATATGTCTGAATGTTTGTGGGTATACAGAACCGGTTAATTTCAAAACATAGTCATGATCCCGTGCATTAACTTTAGTTAAACTACACCCTGCCAGTCCTAACGGATCTATAAATCCCGTCGGATTATGCACATAAGAATACGGGTTAAATCCCCCAGCCAGCCCCAGCGGGTCGGGAGTCAGATACATACCCGCCACCGGCGAGTAATACCGGAACCGATTGTAGACCAGCCCGCTCTCTTCATCCAGCCACTGGCCGGCGAATTGTAACCCCGGATTCAATTCCGAATTTTCACCCGGCACACTCAGACGCCGCCCGTACAGGCTCTGCGGCGGCTGGCGCCAGACCCGGTGCCCCGCGGCATCAAACAACGCCAGCGGCTCGCCCGTTGGCGCACACACCGCATACTGCGTCTGAATTTTCCCGGCGATCAGTTCACTGCGGTTTTCCGGGTTCGGGGTGAAGAACTGTACCTGCTGCGCCAGCAACTGCCAGCCCTCAAACACCAGATGGCGGATGCAGTGCAGCCGGTTGTGCCGGTATTCCCGGATTTCCGCCGGCACGTCGCCATCCCACAGGTAGGTTGTGCGCTCACCCGACCGTTCACACACTTTTTCGGTGCGCCGCCCGAAGGCATCGTAGCGATAATCCCACTGCTGCCCGTCCGGGGTCAGCACGCCGACAAGCTGGTTCTGGCTGTTCCAGCGGAATTTGGTGAGCTGTGGGCGGTAACCGTCCCGCCAGAGCTGCATGGCGGTCATTCGCCCGGCATCATCATACTCAAATAAATGCTGGCCGAGCTGCCGTAACCGGTGCCCTTGCTGGTAGAGCCGTTCGCCGTCTATCTCATTGAGACCATCAAAACGGCGCGATGGGTAGCCGGAGGTATCATATTGATAATGCTCCCGCAACCGCTCGCCGTCACTGACTGACGTCACCTGCCCGTTGCCGTTCACCACATAACGCAGCCACTGCCGCTCATCGTTTGCGGCCACCAGATTGAGTGCCGCATCGTAGCGATATTCCCGAGCCAGTCCCGCCAGTGTCGGCTGAGGGATATCGGCCACTTCATGGGCTTCAAAAAACTCCGTGTTACGCCCGGCACGCTGAGCGGTCAGTTGCCCCATCAGGGAGTGTTCCTGCCGCAGAATAAAACCTTTATCCGACTGACGGTGCCATTCATGGCCGTCGTCATCCCGTTCAAGGCTGAGTGTATGTTCACCGCTGAAACTGACTCGCCGCAGTTCACCGACTTTATTGGCTTCGGTTTTTGCCCGCCAGCCCTGATTATCGGTGGTGAGCAGTGTTCTTTCGACGGTGGCGCTGTCCGGGTAATCACGCTGGATGTCGCCGTGTGCCTGCGTTTCTTTCACGATGCGGTCTTTATCATCGTATTCGAACGTCAGCGGTGTACTGTCAGGCGTTGTGACGGCCAGCAAACGCCCCAGAATATCGTAACCGTAGGTGGTGGTGCCTTCGGGGGTGTGCATGGCCGTCATGCGGCTGGCAGCATCATACTCAAAGCGGGTGATATTGCCTAACGCATCCCGTTTTTCAATGCAGTTACCGTTGCCATCATAGGCATAGTGCCACTGTGTACCGGCATAGTCGGTTTCGGTGATCACCCGCCCGTCTGCATCCAGTGTATAACGGTAGCTTTCGCCCTGCGGATTAATGACTGCCAGTAATTGCAGGCTGTCGGGATCATAACGGTACTGCCAGCGGTTTCCCTCGCCGTCGATACGCCCCACCGGCAGGTCAAACGGCCCGTATTCGATAGACCATTGCACACCACGGGCATCTGTCCACGCGGTCAGATTACCGTGGCGGTCATGGCGAAATCGTTCCAGACTGTTGTTGGGGCGATCGCTTAACGCCACGCGATGATGGCGATCGTATTCCCACAGCCACAGTGCGCCGCCCCCCGAGGCCAGCCGCTGCAAGCGGTCATGGCTGTCGTAACCCAGCCGCAGGCTGCGGTTCTCTTCATCAAACAGTTTGCTCAGGCGCTTATGTTCGTCATATTCCCATGTCCGTTTATGCCCTTCATCGTCTTCAGCCGCGATAACCAGGCCGAATTCATTACGCGTCAGCGTGGTTTTGCTGCCATCGGGGGCAATAAAGCATGCCGCATTGCCATTATCATCGTATTGCTGCCACCAGACACGACCGAGGGGATCGGTCATGCTGATAAGG
>NZ_JBEBMB010000073.1:0-24734 GCF_040081915.1 Xenorhabdus sp. SGI240 | reverse complement strand
TTTTCAATACACGGGCGGTGTCGCGAATACCGCTGTTATTCATCGCCATATCAACAACTTGCTCTTCCACTCCGGGGTTGCAGGCACGGTAGCTATATTTCAGTTGAAAGGTTTTTCGACAGGCATAGCAAGGGTAACGGGGATGACCGGCACTTCCTTTTACCTCTTCTGATTTGTGACAATAACGACAACAAACATCAATCTTAGCCATATTTCACCACTAAAAAGCACAAAGTTTATCACAGCAACTAATTATTTAATACATGACCCATCTGAAGATGAACAACTATCTATAAAATACTGCTCTTAATTTAAGATCCTTTGCCTCTTAGTATGAGGATTGTTATGATTCCGATTCATTCATTCTGAGATAACCTACTATGAACATTGACAAGAGTGTAATCACAGATAGATAAGCCGCAGCAATCACAGTTTTTTCGGTTGTTGCGGCGTTCTCAAGAAGCACTTAATTCTATGAACACGCCGCCAAATCCTTAATTTTAGGAGATGGATTCGTGCACTCAAAAGATTTTTTCTGGCAATATTCCCTTACCGCCACAATATTACTGTTATCCCCATTCAATATACTGGCATCACTGGCTATGGATATGTATCTGCCCGTAATGCCTTTTATCGCTGATGCCCTTGGTGCCGGAGCGGGAGCGATCCAGCTAACGCTGACTGCATATATGATCCTGTTAGGAGTTGGCCAGCTTCTATTTGGCCCGCTGTCAGATCGGCTAGGTCGCCGTCCTGTTTTGATTAGCGGTGGAATTGCTTATACGGTTGCTTCATTCGGCCTTGCCATTACTTCATCACCAGAAGTTTTTTTGGGTCTTCGCATTATTCAAGCCTGTGGCGCTTCAGCATGTCTCGTAGCCATGTTTGCGGCTGTACGCGATATCTATTCAGGCCGTAAAGAAATCAACGTGATCTATGGCTTGCTCGGTTCTATGCTTGCCATGGTTCCGGCAGTAGCGCCTTTGCTCGGAACACTGATTGACATTTGGTTGGGGTGGCGCGCAATCTTTGGTCTATTAGGATGTGCGATGGCAGTTACGGTTATTGTGGTCTGGAAACTCTGTCCAGAAACCAGACGGCAACGGATGGCAGACTTACAGTGGCAGCAATTACTTCTTCCTGTAAAATGCCTGAATTTCTGGATGTACACACTGTGCTACAGTGCAGGGCTGGGAAGCTTCTTCGTCTTCTTTTCAACGGCCCCTTGGGTAATGATGAGCCGACAAGGATTATCACAAATTACTTTCAGTTTGCTATTTGCAACTGTGGCTATCGCAATGATGGTGACTGCGCGAAGTGTGGGTAGTTTGATTGCCCGATGGGGGATACTAAATACGTTGCGGGTGGGAATGTTTTGCCTGATGGCAGGAGCTTTGTTGCTATCTGTTGGAGAAATGCTCATACCTGAGTCGGTGATTGGCTTTATTGTCCCAATGTGGCTTGTCGGTGTTGGGATTTCTATGGCGATTTCAGTAGCACCTAATGGCGCACTACAAGGTTTTGATCATATGGCCGGAACGGCAACAGCATTCTACTCCTGTTTGGGTGGGGTATTGTTGGGAATAGGTGGAACGCTCACCATTACACTTTTATCCAATGCCACCACTTGGCCGATTATTGCTTATTGCTTGGTTCTAGCAACAGTCGTACTTTGTCTGTCCTGCTTTATTAACAATGGAAGGCAAGAACAGCCGGATCAAAGTTGTGAAGCGGATTGATATGCGAATACCTCGATGGGATTATAAGCTTTGCGTTTGCGGGGCTTTTTTGCTTTGATCGGTTTATTAAATTGATATCCCAGAGAATGACATAAATCCAAGTGACATAAGGCCGACAGTGATAAAAGCAATGCCTAATTCCTTTAATCCTTTGGGTATATTTGAATATTTCATTTTTTCTCGTAGTCCGGCTAGGGCAATAATCGCTAGCATCCAGCCAATGCCACAACCTGCGCCATAAGTAATAGATTCAGCAAAGTTATAGTTTCGCTCAACCATAAATATGGTAGCGCCAAAAATCGCACAGTGAATAGTAAGTAAGGCAGGAAAATTCCTAGCGAGTGATAAAGGGAAGGAATAAATTTATCGAGAAACATCTCCAAAATTTGGACAAGAGCAGCTAAAACACCGATAAAGGTTATAAAATTAAGAAATGATAAATCTATTCCTTCAATGATCTCTATAGTTTGTTAAATCAATATATTAAGTTAATTTTATAACAGAAAAATAGATAGTGCCCGATCATTACGGATAATGCTGTTTTCATAACTGGCTTAACTTATGATTTGGTGTTTTGTAAAAACACAGCTGTCATTGGGAAATGACTATTTTTAAGGTAATTTCCCAATTCTTGCTTCCACAACCACACCAATAATATTTACTTGATTACTAAGGGTAATCATATTGTATTGAGGATTTAATGGCTTTAAAAATGTATCATATCCTTCTGTAATCAGTTGCTTGAAAGTCAGTTCCTTCTCTCCATCGAGTTTTGCTACGACTAAATTGTTGGGAGTCGGCTTAACTTCTGGATCAACTAAAATGATCATGCCTTGCGGAAAGCTTAGTCCATTCGGCGATACCATTGAATCACCTTTTACTTCCAGCCAAAAAGCACGTTGTGAACACTCAATACAGGTTTCATATGCCTTTGCAGTGCGGCTTGTTTGGTATTTTGGTGCGGGATCTTCGCACCAATTACCTGCATTTACCCAGTCGAGTAATGGATATTGCCTATGCAGGAGCATATGACTGGCAAATGCCGCATTATCATCATAGAGAACAGAGACAAGTTTTCTTGCTTGTTTATCCAGCGATGGACTGAAATCTGCAATTTTGACTTCCAGTTTTTGGGCAAAATAGGCCGCCATCTCCAAGTTAAGAGCGTTTATTCCGTTGAGATAGTGTGAAATTGCACTTTGTGTCTTGTCGATGTCTTCTGCAAGCGTTTCCTGAGAGATGCCGAGCTGCTTTTTTTTGGATTCAAATATCTCTTTTAAACGTGCCGAATCTGCAAGTTGTTCTGCTGTAAGTTTCTTTTTCATGGGATCATTTTAATACCATCGCTATTAAAATGATAAATACTAAAAATATTGAAATATTTAGTACTTTAGATATTATCTTGAGGGGAGGAGGAATAGTATGGAAAAAATCCCATTATCAGAGTATGTAAAGTTGAATGGCCAAGTTAAAGCAGCACGTTTAGTTGGTGTTCATCAAACAGCGATCAGTAAAGCACTGCGTTCAGGCCGGAAAATATTTTTGATTCGTCAAGAAGATGGAACCTACAAAGCTGAAGAATGCCGCCCGTTCCCTAGCCAAAAGCAAGGTGTATTGTGAATAACGAAGATATCAGAAGTACGATTAATTCATCTCTATTATAGGTTGAACTTAATTATCTCACTGATTTTATTAAAGTGTTTTTTGTGTATATTGTTGGGGGAGAAAACGTGAACGTTAACATTGGTCATTACTTCAGAGCGATAGGGAGCATTCTTGACATTATGCCCGTAAATGATTACCGCAATGCTTTAGATGCTGATTCGTCAGATGGATATTTACTCGAAAATAAAGAGATATTTCATTTTCTTGATTCATTTCCATCCCCTGAAGTATTGAAGAGTTATGAAACAATTTTACCTGGTTACGCTGAAAGAGTATTTACTCTCAGAGAAAAAGAGCAGGTTTTTCAACATGAAAAGCAGAATAAGACATTGAATGGGGTGATAAACAGAGATAGACGAGGGCAGTGGATGGGCTTTTTCATTACCCTATTTATCTTAATCATTGCGACTGTTTTTGCTTTTAGAGGCGAAATATTATTTGCTGGTACTTTAATCACTATAGATTTGGTGGGATTGGTTTCTGTATTTGCCATTGGTCGTAAATTGAATATTAAATAATTTCAGAATAATATAAAGATTTATTCAAAAAATAGGTGATTATTCTTACTATCTATCTTTTACATTAGTGATTTTTATGTTATATGCTCAATAAACTTCAAGTTGCAATCCGCAAGACGACGCGAGGCTTTATATTTCCCCGCTGCGCGGGGAAATATAATACGCATCTTGAAATTGGATTGGTATGTGTCTTAGGCAGTTACTGATTTTCTTTTGCTTTGTACGTAATTTCATCGAATCTAACATTGTGAGTTAATTAATAATTATAAGATAATCAATTTTTTCTGTTATAGAAAAAGAAATAATAAATAATAAATAATAATAAATAATAATAAATAATAATAAATATTATTCATTGCCTAATGAATATTTTTAAAAGTTATTTATAATTAATCGATTTTAAGTTACAGTTGTAAACAAAAAAGTAATAGCTTGAAGAATTTATGGGATATCTCTCAATCTGCTAAAGGAACTTCATTTTGTCTGATTCAGTTTTATTTTCTGCGATTAAAAAGCCAGAGGCCGGAGCGCAACTGTTATTTTTTCATCACGCCGGAGGGTCTTGTTTTTCCTACATTGAGTTGGCTCACAAGTTATCGGAATTTATTGAAGTTTATTGTTTGGAGCTTGCAGGCAGGGGAATGCGTGTTTCAGAGCCTTTTCAGGTGGATGTTGAAACTGTTTTATCTGATATCCTTGCCGCAATAAAGCGTTTAAGGTTAGGAGAGAATAAACCTTTATTACTGTTTGGGCACAGTTTAGGAGCGGAACTGGCTTATCAGATTGCTCGTAGGCTGGAGAGTGAATTACCAGAAAAGCAATTAGCACTTATTATCTCTGCCCGTGGTTTTATTGATTCTGAAGGGTTTAAAAATAAGCCATATGAGGAATATTCTGACTCTTATGTTTTGAATATCCTTGAGCAATGTGGCGGAACACCGGCAGATATTCTTGCTAACCCTGTACTACGTAATTATGTGATCAAAACAATGAAAAATGATCTCATTTTGTTGAATTCTTTGTCTTTATTACCAAAAGTAAAGTTGAATATCCCAGCTTATGTGATAGGAGGAGATAGGGATAATAGAGTTCCTGTTTCTCGTTTGGCGGAATGGTGGCAAGTGTTAACTGCGCCAATAGAACAACAAATTTTCACAGGAGGGCATTTTTACTTGTTCAATAATCATGCGGTGGTTTCTTGGCTCGAAAAACAGGCCAGAGAACTAGCTGGATAAGACTAAGGTCATGTACACTATTATTGACTTATCTCAGTTTAAAGCTCTTAATGATTAGATGGTTTACTCCATAAATAGATAAATTATTAAATAGGAGAAAATTAGTGATATCAGAAAGAATAAGTGACCAAGGGCGGTTTTCTGGCAAAAAAATAATTATTGTTCATGGATATACTGCTTCACCTTCATCACATTGGTTCCCTTGGTTAAAAGAGAAACTTATTGAACAGGGTGCGGAAGTTATCATACCTACCATGCCTGATACATCATCTCCTAAACCAGAAGCCTGGGCTAAGATGCTGATGGATATCGTGCCTGAGGCAGATAAAGACTCGGTTTTTGTTGGTCATAGTCTCGGTTGTATCACGTTATTGCGACATTTAGCATCGATGCGTTCTCAGTATCTTCGTATTGGTGGATATATTTTGGTTTCTGGATTTGATGCTCCTCAAATGACTTTACCAGAATTGGATTCTTTTACTGTTGAGCCGTTAGATTATGCTTTCTTGCGTGAGGTAACCAAATACCGTTTTTCACTTATTTCATCTAATGATGAAATTGTTTCTCCGCAATTCTCCCAGGCTCTGGCTCATTCTTTGCAAACGGAAGTAATTAATATTGCTAATGGTGGACATTTTCTTGATAGGGATGGCTTCAATCGCTTGTTACCTGTTTATGATATTCTGGAAAATATGCTATCAGACTGAATATAGATAAATGGTAGTTTTTAACCCTTCAGTTTATTGCTTTTATTCTGGAGGGAGATATTAAATATAAGAGACCAATGCGTTATTTTAAATATGGTTTGTCGGTTATAAGGTTTGATTATCATTTTTCTCAGGCTCTAATAAGGTTTCTCATTTAACATTTGGTGGAATACAACACTCTATCGCGTTGAATGCTCTATTTTTGGGATCACCAACGCTAGTCTGTGGGGGAATTGCGGCTGTCATGGCCTTGATTCTGGCATCTTGAAAAATGTGCGAATAACTTTTCAACATTAGGGTAGGTATTATGATTATTTCCGCTTCAACTGATTATCGGGATGCAGCTCAAGCTAAGTTACCGCCTTTTCTGTTCCACTATATTGATGGCGGAGCCTACGCAGAGCATACCCTTAAACGTAATACCGCAGATTTATCCAATATTGAGTTACGCCAGCGTGTGTTGAAGGATATGTCTGAGTTAAGTCTGGAAACCCGCTTATTTGGCGAGAAAATGTCAATGCCGGTAGCACTTGGTCCTGTTGGATTGACAGGAATGTATGCGCGTCGTGGTGAAGTGCAAGCTGCACGTGCCGCAGCCAAAAAGGGGATCTCATTTACTTTGTCGACGGTATCAGTATGCCCGATTGAAGAAGTCGCTTCTGCAATCGATCGCCCAATCTGGTTTCAGCTCTATGTGCTAAAAGATCGTGGTTTTATGCGCAATGTATTGGAAAGGGCACAGGCTGTGGGAGTCAAAAATCTGGTATTTACCGTTGATATGCCAGTACCAGGAGCACGTTACCGTGATGCCCATTCCGGTATGAGTGGCCCGTATGCAGCCATGCGTCGTATTTTGCAGGCGATAACTCATCCGCAATGGGCATGGGATGTAGGATTATGGGGTAAGCCACACGATTTGGGCAATATCTCGGCATATCGTGGCAAACCGACCAAATTGGAAGACTATATTGGCTGGTTGGGAAGTAATTTTGATCCATCAATTTCATGGAAAGATTTGGAGTGGATCCGTGATTTTTGGAAAGGGCCGATGATTATCAAAGGCATCCTTGATCCAGAAGATGCTAAAGATGCTGTCCGGTTTGGCGCTGATGGTATTGTGATTTCAAATCATGGCGGACGTCAGCTTGATGGTGTTTTATCAACGGCACGAGCTTTACCTGCGATTGCAGATGCAGTCAAAAACGACATTACCATTCTTACTGATTCCGGTATCAGGACAGGATTAGATGTGGTGAGAATGCTTGCCCTGGGCGCAGATAGTGTTTTACTGGGGCGTGCGTTTGCTTATGCGTTGGCTGCGGCAGGTGAAGCGGGCGTTTCTAATTTGCTGGATCTGATTGAGAAAGAGATGCGGGTAGCGATGACCTTAACCGGAGCGAGATCAATCTCGGAGATTAATTCAGATTTGTTGGTACTTAATCAAGTCTAATGGTAGATGGCACGATGCTGGTCAGCAGAATGTATTTGCTGACCATATCTAATTAATCCTTTAAATACCAATAGGATGATATCTCTGCCATGCAGGTTTGTCTGTCTGTCTGACCGTGAGGATTTTCAGCTAGCATGTATAACTGAGGCATTTTTTTCCTATTTATCAAAAATAAAGGATTATATATTCTCAAGCAATATCTCACCGTGTGAAAAGAGTCTTGCTTTACCTGTCAGATAGATACGATCTCCATCTATTCGACATAACAACTCACCGCCTCGTTCTGATAATTGACGGGCATGAAGCTCAGTTTTACTGAGCCGCTTTCCCCAAAAAGGGGCAAGAACACAATGGCTGGAGCCTGTAACAGGATCTTCATTGACGCCTTTAGCGGGTGCAAAATAGCGAGAAACGAAATCAGCGGACGAATCACCGAGAGCGGTAATGGTCAGTCCTGGCAAGGGTAGGGCCGCAATCTTATTAAAATCGGGGTGGGTATGGATGATTTGTTCTACGGAATCTAAAACACAAATATAACGATCATGTGAAGCTAATACTGTGGAAACATTTTGTCCCAGTGCATCTTGTATGACAGGGATGAGGTCATTTTCTTCATGGCAATCGGCGACAGGGAAATCCAATGTAAAAACACCATCTTGATGAAAAACCCGGAGTTCACCGGAGCGGCTTTTGAATGTGAGTAATTTCTCTTGGATGTTGCGGTGGGTTATGAGGACAAACGCGGTCGCCAGCGTTGCATGTCCACATAAATCGACTTCGACTTTAGGTGTAAACCAGCGTAGATGATTTTCGACCAAAAAAGCGGTCTCCGGCAGGCCAATTTCAGCAGCGATAGCAATCAGCGTTTCATCTGTTGGCCATTTATCCAGCAATACAACCGCAGCGGGATTGCCAGAAAACAATTTTTCCGTAAAGGCATCGACATGATAAATAGGGTATGAATGCATCAGAAGCTCACTTAATTTTTATAATGAAAATAAAAATATACAATGTTGAAACCTTATTGATTTGTAAAGAGTTATTTTGTTTAATTGCAAAATACACAGAAATTGTAGTGTTGACCTTAGGTGATAATGGTTATTAAATAATAATTCGTTGTTATAGTCCCAATAAGGACAGATATGAAAATCAAAGGATCCTATTGTCTATTTTTACTTTTGTCGGTGTGGTTTTCTCAAGCACTGGCTTTGGATTTAAGCTACCAAAATGATATCCCCGCAGATAACAGACCTTCAGAAGAATACCTGAAAAAGAGGCTCAATCTGGGCAGTTCGGGCTACGGAAGTTGGGACATGAAGGAACTTGCGAAAGGTAATACCTTAGCTGAGAAGAGGGAGAAGGAACTGAAAGAATACAATGATAAATATGGGGCAAAGAATCTGAGCCTTCCTCATGATTGGTATCCGCAGGGTTCTTATTTCCATATGCAGCAGCAGACTTTGAATCGAGAGATGGAACGCTTCAGGATGGAGCAAGAGATGGAACGCTTCAGGATGGAGTCTGAACGTTTTCAGAGAGCAAACTAAACGTCATTGTTATATTCCCATTAAGGAAAGATATGAAAATCAAAGGATCCCATTGCCTATTTTTAATTTTGTCAGTGTGGTTTTCTCAGGCTCTGGCATTGGATTTAAGCTACCCAAGTGGTATCCCTGCGGATAATAAACCTTCAGAAGAGTACCTGAAAAAGAGGGACACACTGGATCGTGGGAATTGGAACACGGAAAAATTGGCTAAAGACAATGCGTTAGTTGAAAAACAGGAAAATGAACTGAAAGAATATAATGATAGATTTAATAAGTATCACAATGGGCTTGATAAAGAGAGCTGGAAGCTTTCTTATGATTGGAATGAGCAACAGTTTAAGTTCTCTCATAAGCAACGAGACAACTTTATGCATCATGTCAGAGAGCAGGATAAACGTCGTTGCTATAGGGAAACAAGGCAGAAATTAGAGAAAGAGCAGGGGAATGGTTATTCCAATGCTGATATCGCCGATGCCTGTCGTTCTTACTATTAATTGAGTTAACTGCCAGTTAACACAGGTTTAAAACTGCCTCTTAAATGTAACAAAAGCAGTGAAATAGTGGCAAGGATGCTAAAAATAGCGAAAGGATTCGCAAATTTAGCAGCCACTGACATTAACCAACATACCATCAAAATGTGAGGTTGACACAAAAGGTATTAAACGATTGGTAGACGCTGATCAATACATAAGCTAATGGCTAATGCTATAAATATCAAACAGGTAATTTTATTAAGAATAGTTTGTACTGATGGTTTACTGGATATCGTTTTATTTAAAAAGCCGGACAAATAGGATATGATCGTAAATACAATAAAAGCAATTACGACAAATATTAAACCTAAATATAATAATTGAAGAGATACTGGAATAGCGATTGTATTGTCAGTAGTAAACTGAGGGAGAAAAGCCAAAAAGAAAATAATTACTTTTGGATTTGATAAATTCATAAACAAACCTTTTTTAATGAGTTTTTTTGTGTCATTAAAACTGTTGTTTTTGATATGAATAGGTTTTGCCTTAAAGGCTCCCCAAGCCAGATAGCTTAAATAAAACACACCAAATAACCTGATAATTTCAAAGACCACCGTATTAGCTTGTATTATTGCTGCAATGCCTAATGAAACTAAAGAGGTATGCATTACTAATCCAATACATAGGCCAAGGGTAATTAATATGCCTGATTTGCATCCATTTATTGCAGACTGACTTAAAACTAAAAGATTATCAGGGCCTGGTAAGAAGCATAGGAAGGTTGAAATACTGATAAATGTAACAAGTGTTTCTGTAGAAAGCATATTTATTACCATGATGAAATTAAAAATAACCGATGTTATCATCTATACCAATCCAACTTCAATATGCGTGTTATATTTCCCTGCGTAGCGGGGAAATATAAGGCCTCGCGTCGTCTTGCAGACTGCAACTTGAAGTTTATCGAGTATATATGAAAAAGTATTGATTATATTAATGTAACAAGGTCATCTATAAAAGACGAAAAATCTACTTGTAGGTATGAATTAATTTCATACCATGTTCGATAGTTCTTTCAAGATGAGCTTTGATCAGAGGAAAACAGATATCCCTAAACCATCTATGCTCTGGATCTTGGTGATGTTTCGCATGCCATAGCAAGTAGTATTGTTGTGCTTTAATATCAATAGGTAAGCGTCTTATTTGTAAATCATAGTGTTGAGCAAAATCAGCAGCAATATGCAGTGGTATGGTTAGCATGGTGTCTGTTTTTAACAATAACTCAATGGCCGCCTGGAAAAAGGGAACTGTAGTGTAAATGTGACGATTTAGGTTCATCTTTGCCAACATGTGATCGACAGAACTGTCTTTATCTCCGCCACCACTAATCAAAATATGTCGGCCTTCTATATAGTCGTTAATAGTCATATCACTATTAGCTTTGGAATGTATATTTCTAAATGCAACGGCAAGTTGATCTTCAGCCATCATTTTACCGTATAAGTTATCAGGTATCGTATCGGCAATGGTTGCGACTAAATCAATATTTTGTTCAGCAAACTTATTCAAATTGTCTTTATGCCACAATTTATATTCAATACTCACATTAGAAGCATCAACTTCAATGTCAGAAATTATAGATGGCAAGATGGCCTGGGCGACATAATCACTGGATGCTAAGGTGAATTTCCTCTTACAAAGATCTGGTTCCATGATTTCTGGTGTATAGAGGTTATCTAATTGTTGCATCAATGCTGGGAGCTTTTCTTTCAGTTTTTCGCCTTTTTGGGTGAGAATAAATTGATTTGTTTCTCTTACAATAATTTTGTCATGAAAATCTTCACGCAGCTGATGTAATATTTTGCTCATTGCCGATTGTGTAACACCTAATTTCTTTGAAGACTCAGTTAGGTTAAGAGTTTGCAATATTGATATTAAAGCTGGTAATAACTTGTAATTATTCAAGATGTGTTTTCCATGGAATGAAACATCTAATGATGTATAATAATTTTATGTCACTAATATGAATCCTGGACAAAATACCACTAAATATTCCTGACTCAGACACGGGGAAGATATTGGCTGTTACTTAGAAAATAACAGCCAGATGATGTTTATCAGTGAATATTATCGTTGTCACCATATAAAGATGGCATACCTTTAGGGCGAGTTTTGAAACGGCGATGCAACCACATATATTGATCGGGTGCCTGCATAATTTCCTTTTCGATCACTTTATTCATGAATGTTGCGGCTTCTGTTTCGTCTTGCAGAGGAAATTTTTCTATCGCGGGCTGAATAATTAACTCATAACCCTTTCCATTGAGTAACCTTCGCGGAGTAAAAGGGATTAGTGCAGGTTTGGCCAAACGGACGAGAATGGAGGTTCCGGTCGTAGTTGCAGCGTGTTCAACAGCGAATAATGGGGCAAATACACTGTTACGTGGGCCATAATCGTGATCAGGGGCGTACCAAACAATTTCACCATTTTTTAGGCATCGGATCATGCCCTTAACATCTTTTCTGTCCAGCATGTATTTATTGGAACGGAGACGCCCCCAAGTTTGTAGCCAATCCATAACAAGATTGTCATTTGGACGATAAACACCAATACCTGGGTTCAGCATACCAAAAATACGTGCTCCTAATTCCAGTGTTAAAAAATGGATACCAATGACAATAACCCCCTGTCCTGTGGATTGCACTTGTTGAATATGCTCCCTTCCGGTGACCTTGAACCAACGATTGATGCGCCAGTCAGGCCAAAACCAGGCCATTCCTGTCTCAAACAGGCCCATGCCAACAGATTCGAAATTTCTGACTAGATATTCCTGTCGTTTCTCTGCTGGCATATCAGGGAAACAGAGTGCCAGATTGCGCTCTGCAACGTTGGCCCGTTTTTTTAAGAAACGTAGTGAAAGTCGTCCAAGCCGGGTTCCCATCCAATAAATCGCTGGATAAGGTAGCAAAACCAGTAAATAAAGTATGCCAATACCTAGCCAGGTCAGCCAGTAGCGGGGATGTAAAAGCGAACGACAAAAAGGAGGTGCTTGTATCATGTGTTTTCTGTATGTTATTTGTTATTTTGAGTCGGTTTCAATCTGTCTGAATTAGAGATGCCTAAGATAGGCTCTAAAAATCATATTGGTGTATTGTGACACTTTTTAGTGGAATATCGAAATTTTGCGGCACTAAATATTGAATCTGGTAATAATTTGTTTGCAAGATTTACTGTCTGGCAAGGTTTTGCTGCCTCTGACCATCGTAGTCACCCTGCCACTGTATCGGCGTGATGGAAAAGCATAAATCACTATCCGCTAACGGCCATTTTCGTTATGATATCCCGCCATCAATGGAACGACCATTGAAGTTTTCATTTTTTAATCGAAATTCAGGAAAGAACACCATGCCAGTGTTGCATAACCGTATTTCTAATAAAGAGTTGAAAGAGCGCATGTTGGCTGAAATTGAGCCTCGCACTACTATCTCTTTTTATAAATATTTCACCATTTCCGCACCACAGACTTTTCGCGATAGCCTGTATCAAAAATTTACCGAGTTATCTGTCTTTGGGCGGGTTTATATCGCCAAAGAAGGTATCAATGCACAAATTAGTGTGCCTTCCAAGAATGTCGATGCGTTGAAGGCATTATTGGATGAAACTGATCCGGCATTATATAATCTGCGTCTTAACATTGCCTTAGAAGATGATGGTAAATCATTCTGGGTCCTGCGCATGAAAGTGCGTGAGCGCATTGTTGCAGATGGTATTGAAGATGAAACTTTTGATTCATCTAAAACAGGCGAATATCTGAAGGCGGAGCAGGTTAACCAAATGCTGGATGATCCTGATACCGTCTTTGTCGATATGCGTAACCATTACGAATATGAAGTTGGGCATTTCGAAAACGCGATTGAAGTTCCATCAGATACGTTTCGTGAGCAGCTGCCAATGGCTGTAGAAATGCTGAAGGATAATAAAGATAAAAATATTGTCATGTACTGTACTGGCGGAATTCGTTGCGAAAAAGCAAGTGCTTATATGTTGCATAGCGGGTTTAGCAAAGTTTACCACGTAGAGGGTGGCATTATTGAGTATGCCCGCAAAGCGAAAGAACAAGAATTGCCAGTGCGTTTTGTTGGTAAGAACTTTGTCTTTGATGAGCGTATGGGTGAGCGCATTACTGAAGATGTTATTGCTCACTGTCACCAATGCGGAGTGACGTGTGATAGCCATACCAACTGTAAGAACGATGGTTGCCATTTGTTATTTATCCAGTGCCCATCTTGTGCAGCACATTTCGAAGGCTGTTGCAGCAATGCTTGCCGTGAAGAGATGAAACTGCCAGAAGAAGAACAGCGTATCCGTCGTGCAGGAAGAGAGAATGGGGCTAAGATTTTTAATAAGTCCCGCTATCGATTAAATGAAGGTTTGAATATTACATCCCTGCAATCTATTAAATAGTCGTGCGTTAAGTCCGTCGTCGTTCCCATCTTTCAAATTGTAGCTTTATTCTCTGTGCTTACTTATCCCATTCACATAATAAATTATGTGAATGGGAATTTTATACTAGAATAGGTTATTCAAAAATCTAACAAAAACACTTGAAGATATTGTAAATAAAAAGTAACTCTATTTTGTTGGATACACCTATTTTTTCTATAATATGCCTCCTATGGGAATAAACTGTACTATTGCTAATTTTTAATGTTTTGGCAATTTTATGAATATCCATTTCTGACATTCAATAATAGATGATACGATCTTCTTGATGGCTAAAAATAGAACTATGAGTGCTGAAATTAGAGAAATAACATTGAATATTATATAATGCCATTTCTTTTAGGTGCTCAAGTAATATCGTTACATCTTTCTTATATAATATAAAATCCTTATTTTTCAATTCGATATAAGGTGGTTGGCTATTTATGGCATCACGCATTGATACTGCTTTTAAAGAGAGGATATCTGTATTTTCTTTTAGATGTTCAATAATTCCAAAGCGTGAATAATAGCATTCATCAATGACTAATAGTTTCATTACTTGAACATTCTTGTTCTACTGTAGTTATATTTAAATAATCAGTTTAATAGCTAAACATTAGGCGAGTGAACACGGGCGTATAAGACAATATTTGAAGAATAATAAACCATATGGATAATTTTATTGGTTGAGATGTGTTCAGTTGTTCATTTGGGACACTCAATATATTGAGTGTCCCAATGTGTTGGAGGTGTTAAATTTAGTTATTGTTAATGTTTAATATGATCAAGTTGGCTGTATTCTGAGGATTCTATTTTTTCAATCCCGGCTTGTAAAATGAGGATAAGCTGTTTGGCAACGCCTGTTGTTAACCATAACGTTTTGTCAACACTGACACTTTCTGTTGTTTGATCTTGGGTGGATGAGTAATGAAGGCGTATCATCATGGCGTCATAGGCATCGACAATGCTGATATCCCAGCCTACAACAGGATGTGTTTGAATTATTTCATTTTCTTTTCCCATATAACCTCCTAATCAGACTACAGAATCATATTGATATAATTGACTAAGAGCAGAAGGCCTCGTCTAAGACAAGCCTTAAGCAGTATAAACCTTTTTGGCAATCTATACTCGATAAACTTCAAGTTGCAATCCGCAAGACGACGCGAGGCCTTATATTCCCCCGCTGCGCGGGGAAATATAACACGCATCTTAAAGTTGGATTGGTATAAGAAGTGAAAAAAGCAGGATTTTTTGCATCAGAACTGAGAAGAACCATGATGGGTTATTTCTGCTTTTTATCAGGCCAGAAGTGCGCGGAAATAAAGAACAATTTCCGCACGAAAGAGCGTGCTAAAGTTACTCACATCCCCTTACATCCCATCTTGCATCTTCCCCTGCAAGGAATGGAATTAACTTTTCGTCACCACACGCAATGTATTCAACAACAGGGGTTGGTTTGCGGGTGAGTTCGATAAAGCCATCATTAACTGGCAAACCGTAAAATGCAGGGCCATTCAGGGAGCAGAAGGACTCGAAATATTCCATTGCACCCATTTCTTCAAAAACAGTAGCATAAGCAGCCAGGGCGGTTGGAGCATTGAAAACGCCCGCACAGCCACAAGAAGATTCTTTGCGGTGCAGTACATGAGGAGCGGAATCCGTGCCTAAGAAAAAGCGGTTACAACCACTGGTAACTGCTGCTCGGAGGGCTTCTTGATGAATGTTGCGTTTTAGTACAGGTAAGCAGTAAAGGTGAGGACGAATACCACCAACCAGCATATGGTTGCGATTGAACATTAAGTGCTGTGGTGTCAATGTCGCGCCTAATTTATCGTTGCCTTCTAGAACATATTCTGCGGCTTCTTTGGTGGTAATATGCTCGAAAATAATTTTTAATTCAGGAAATTGCTGACGCAATGGTTCCATTACCTGTTCGATAAAGCGCGCTTCACGGTCAAAAATATCAATATGAGAAGCGGTAACTTCCCCGTGGATCAGCAATGGCATACCTATTTTTTCCATGGTTTCCAATAATGGGTAGATCTTTCTGATATCGGAAACACCGTGGCTAGAATTTGTTGTTGCGTTGGCGGGGTAAAGTTTGCAGGCGGTAAAGATGCCTTCTTTATGGCCAATCTCAATTTGATTGCTGGCTGTTGAATCTGTCAGATAACAAGTCATAAGAGGTTGGAAATGATGATCTGACGGTGTAGCTGCAATTATCCTCTCTTGATAGGCTTTGGCGCTGGCAACATCCGTCACTGGAGGGACGAGGTTGGGCATGACGATAGCTCGGCCAAAAAAACGGCTGGTATGGGGTACAATGGTTTTTAGCATACCGCCATCACGAAAATGAACATGCCAGTCGTCAGGGCGGCGGATTTTAATTGTATATGATTCAGTGGTCATGGAACCGGCTCCAGAATGTAAGTGAAAAATGATGGATGCTGATTCAGCAATCCTTAAGCCGGAGGAGAATGATAAAGTGAAAATAGCTAAATAGCTATTATTGAATGATAATATTCTCTAAATTTTGAAAAATTATAATTTTAAGTTTATTCGGGATGAGGGTACGTAGAGGAAATTATCTTATCAAAAAAGGAAAAAATAGAAGTAACAACACGAGGGTGAATTGAATTTGGCTCCTCCAGCTGGACTCGAACCAGCGACATACGGATTAACAGTCCGCCGTTCTACCGACTGAACTATGGAGGAACTCCTTCAAGACGGGGCGAATGTTAACGGCATTTTTTGCGTTTGTCAAAGCAGAAAATAGTAATAACCGTTTGATTGCTGAGAATCTGTGCATTATGTGTGTTTTTTGACTAAAATTGACGGGTGATAGTAAATCGGGGAGCAGAAATGGGGCATAGGAGTAAGTAATCGAAGAGGAAAGCAAGAAGGAAGATCCCTGAAAAATGGAGATCCTAAAAAGAAGTAGGACAAAAAACTGGAGACCAGAAAGCAAAAAACCTGATTAGTTAATCTAATCAGGTTCTTCAAAATATTTGGCTCCTCCAACTGGACTCGAACCAGTGACATACGGATTAACAGTCCGCCGTTCTACCGACTGAACTATGGAGGAACTCCGTTTAAGTGGCTCGAATAATAACGGCATTTTTCACGGTTGTCAAAGTAGAAAATAACAATAAGTGTTTGATTGCTCGTAATATGCGCTTGTCGGGCTGTTTTTGATCTTTTTGTGTTTTTAGCATAGGTAATCACGTCGGCAAGGCTATTTGAAATAGAGAAGAAACGGGAAATAAAGAGATGGAGATAAAAGGGAATGTGTAACCGTTTGTGCTCAAAAGTAAAAATCCCGACCAGCAAAGCTAATCGGGATTTCCAGAAATTTGGCTCCTCCAGCTGGACTCGAACCAGCGACATACGGATTAACAGTCCGCCGTTCTACCGACTGAACTATGGAGGAATTGAGTTGTTCCTGAGAACGGAGCGGATAATACAGTGAATGGTTTAATGTTGTAAAGTAAAAAAATTAAAAATAAAACCAGTTGATTTGTTTTTCGTCAAAATGGCTTTTTTTGCTGTTTTTTGCTTAAAAAATATCTAATAATTTGAATTTTTATTGATTTTAACATCTTTATTGTTTTTTATTTATCTAGGAAAAACTCAACTTATTTTATATACCAATCCAACTTCAAGATGCGTGTTATATTTCCCCGCGCAGCGGGGAAATATAAGGCCTCGCGTCGTCTTGCGGATTGCAACTTGAAGATTATCGAGTATATTCGTTGCTTTTATCTCTGTTTTTATTGAATTCTAAGTAGAAAACACAAGATATTATAAAGTAAATATGTGCAGGATTGGTTTTTAATAGATACTGGCAACAAGTACAGAACAGGTTGGTCTTAGTAACAGGGGTTACGCATGAAAATATTGAGTGGATAATTCCTTCATTTTGAGAGGGGTGCAGATGAAAGAATTAGTGGAGGTCTTTTCTGATTTTCCAGATCCACGTTGTCAGGGAAAGGTTAAACACCGTTTTATTGATATCTTAGTGATCGCCGTATGCGCTGTCATTGCCGGGGCTAATGCCTGGACCGATATTGAACAGTACGGCCAGCTAAAAAAGGATTGGCAGGGTTCATTTCTTCCGCTCAAAGGCGGTATTCCTTCACATGATACTTTCCGGCGCTGTTTCAGTTTATTAAATCCCGCTCTCTTTGAACGTCATTTTTATCAGTGGGTTTCTCGTGACATCTCTTCAGAAAAGCGGGGGATCATTGCGATTGATGGTAAAAGTTTACGCCATTCGTTTGATAAGAAAATTGAACAAAGCCCACTACATGTGGTGAGTGCATTCTCGGTTGAGAAAGGACTCAGCTTATGTCAGTGTGCAGTAGACGGAAAATCAAACGAAATTAAGGCCATCCCGGCATTATTATCGATGCTTTCATTGAAAGGACATCTCGTGACGATGGATGCGATGGGCTGCCAACGCACGATTGCTCAGCAATTACGCGAGAGTGAAGCTGATTATATTTTGTCGCTTAAAGGCAATCAGGGGAAAACTTTTTCGGAAGCTGTTAACTATTTTCAACAACCACAGATAACCCAAAAACCTTACCTTAAACCTGACTATGATGAATTCGATGATAGTCACGGACGTACCGTCAGACGACGCGGGCGGGTTCTGCCGCTGACCTCAGAAACAAAATACTTAAGTTCTTGACCAGATATTCAGGCTCTTCTGGTAACGGAAACGATACGACAAGAACGCTATTCTGACACAGTGCCCTCTGATTTTCGTTATTATTTAAGCCGTTGCCATGATTCTTCCGCCTTTCAACTAGGTGCCATAAGACAACATGGGGCTATCGAAAATAGTTTACACTGGGTACTGGATGTCACTTTTAGAGAAGATGATGCACGGATGAGAGAGCGGACCGCCACAAGAGTATTTGCCCAATGACGTAAAATGGCACTCAATATTGTTAAACGAGATACCAACAGTAAACTGAGTTTGAGTGCTCGAAGGAAATCGGCCGGGTGGGATAATGGCTATATGGAAGCGCTGCTATTTAATCAATTTTAGCCCACCAACATTTCATGCGTAACCCCTGGGATGTCAGGTGAGAATTTTCGAGAATGGTTTCAATACGGATATCGTGAAGCCAGTGCTCAAAAAGTTGTATTCATAGGTAAAACGATCACCGGCATCAAATTCAAAGTCATTAAGCGTAATTTTGTAGGGGTTGTCAGGAAACCCGATCCCACCGGTGTAGGAAATGCCGTAATTTTTGCCATAAATACGGAATTGATGCAGGTGATCATCCTGCCATCCTTGCGCGATCTGAATGATGTAATGAAAAGCCGCTAAAGATGTCTCGCCTGATAGCCTGAATCGGCGCCAGACCATAGGACTGATACCTAGAAGGGCAATTTTCACGATATAGGATTTCATGGTGAAGCACCAAATAAATACGTTTGGTTGCTTATTCTATCGCCGGTTTAACAGAATGTCCCACAGATTTTTATGCTCTCCATACAAAAATAGCAACGCCCCGAAGTGCTGCAAACACTATCGAGGCGTCTCACCACAACGTAACGGAGACTTACGAGATGGCTGACACACAGCTTACCCAAACTCGCCTTAAATTTACATTCCTAATTGCATCCGGCACTCAGCGGCTGGTGAATATTCACCCGGTGCGCCTGATTACTGTACTGGCAGACAGTGAGGGAGAAGCCCACCCGCAGGAACAATCACTCACTGGACGGGATAGACTGGCAATCAGAACCGGAGTAGCGCAGACGTTACAGGCTAAAGAACGTCACCGCTGTAGAATGACCGCACCTACCTATCAATGGATGAAACCAGCACCGAAACGTTAAATAGTACCTTAAGGCCAAAGTGAGGATCGCGGTATTCTTCGGGGGTCACTGAGCTAATGACCTCGACAACGGGTAAGTATGTTAAACGTACTGAGCTATTTATAACCAAGCCTCTTAAAGAGGTGAGCCTCTGAGATTGAACTCCTTAACCTCAAGTAACCCCTAGAGTTAATTCACGCCTCCGTTTGAAACAGAAGCGTAAGCCAAATCGCCTTCTCTGCTTGGTATTTAATCGTTTCGTTTGAAACGGAAGAATGCTGAATTAAAGGTGAGAAATCCCACCTTTAGCTAAGCGGTTGATTTTACGTAATTTACGCTCAGGACAGGAATTAAATTAAATCAATGGGTTAAAAGTGGATAATTATCCTATTTAACGTAACTTACTGATTTTGCTTATTTCCGGTGCAGAGACAGAGATTAATAGAATCAGGGGGTTAAAAGTCGGGAAATCCCGCTTTTACGGTGCTGAGTTTTATCAGTCATATGATAAATTCTATTAATTCCCTGCCTGTCATTTTATGTCATCCTGCCATCAAAACGTGCAACCTATCAAATAATAGTCAAGCTGCACTCTCCTGTATTGATGAACCCATTTATTGATGTTCACCGGCGGAGAAGTCTCCCACCGCCTTCATGTTACTTAGCAATGTGTATTGTTGATTAAATGAGGGAATAATTATGCAAGATAAAAAACCTGAAATACAAATCTTAGAAGATGATGGTCTTGTTGTCGTTCCGACTCCAGAATATGTTAAAGATTTAATTGAAGAACACGCCCAAAGCCGCAATCACCCAGATGCAACACTGCAAGATAAGGGTTTTGTAGTTCTGAGTAATGATGTAAGTGGTAGTGAAACGATGGCAGCTACACCAAAAGCTGTAAAAGCAGCCTATGATTTGGCGCATACTGCCAATCAATATGCTGATAATGCAAATGACAACGCCAATACTCGTTTAGCTAAAGATCAGAACGGTGCAGATATCTCTGATAAAGCAGAGTTTGTGAAGAGTCTTGGTTTATCGGAACTGGTTTATCGAACCATAGGAAATGGACCAGGACAGATTCCTGACATGTCATTTTTTAAACGATATGGAGATACTAAAAATGGATGGGTTCAGTACCCAAATGGATTAATTTATCAATGGGGTGTTACATCAACTGCAACAAATGACGAGATATATATAACATTTCCAATTCAGTTTAGTTCTGGGGTATCTATGGTCAGTGAGCACGATCATGGTGGAGGTACAACTAGGGCCATATGGCAAATAAATGATATCAGTTTGACAGGCTTTTTAGCAGTAAACCTAGGAGTGTTACAAAGAAGTTCAAGCACTTTTAATCCACCTTTTTTATCTGGGTGTCAATGGCATGCCTGGGGATTCTGATAATGACATATTTTTATAGTGCATTGCGTAATTCGTTTTATCCTGCATATATGAAAAAACATTATATCAACAGTGGTACATTTCCCGATGATGCATTGGAAGTATCAGAAGCATGTTTTATTGAATTTGCTATTAATTCTGCGCCGGTAAATAAATATCGAGTTGCAGGTGCCGATGGTTTACCTGTATGGGACAATATACCCCTGCCAACAATGAAACAATTGCAGGAAAGTGTCGAGAAAAAAAAGAAAGATCTCATGTATCAAGCCTCAAATATCATAGCTCCACTACAGGATGCCGTTGATTTAGATCTCGCTACAGATGAGGAAAAAGTAGCACTCATCGAATGGCGTAAATATAGGGTATTACTCAATCGAATTGATTGTTCCACTACTCCAGATATCGTATGGCCTAAACAACCAAAGGAATAACAAAGATATAGTAGTTGTATTGACCTAATATCAATTCAGACATGGATGTCTAATCAATCACCTTCGTCAATATCTCAAGCTCCCGATCCTCAACAGAACGAAGCTCACACCACGCCAAAACATAAAGATTTGTCAGTATTTTATCCTCATGTTTCCAGCGTCATCACAGGGGCTTTACCTCATGAAAATAAACTCCATATTAATAATTCACTCTTCGATATCCTTTCATCAAATCCCTATTAAACGGCGGTATCACATGATATTGCCGTTCCTTGCATATCTCTAATTAGTCGAATTAATAATGTTTCATTATTTGCATCATTCATTTTATATGTTGCATTTATTGTAATATTATAGCTGTATAAATTATCAGCACATGAGGTGTAAGTATGAAAGTCGATAGCAAAGCTATCTTACTGACTCGTCAGCAAATGGACGCTTTACGTCAGATCCAGCGGGAGAATACAGCCGCTCCACCCTTCACGAAGTCGCCCGTAAGCTGGTCGACAAGGCTTTATCACAGACAGGAAGATAACAATGGCAACTTACAGTATGTCGAATTTGTTTGAGGTCGGTGCCGGGAATCGCGTGCAGATTGTGCGGGCCATTACCACCTATACCCGAAACGCCGAAGGGGTGGATGATATTGCCCTGCTGGATCTCACCACCCTCCGCACGCTGGATTACACCCGTAAGGCGTGCCGTGAGCGCATTTCACAGCGTTTTCCCCGTGACAAACTCAATGAGCGGACACGCCAGAAAGTGCGCTCTGAGTTGCTGGATGTGCTGCTCAAACTGGAAGAGTCTGAGATTCTGGAAAACGTCGAAGCCAACAAGGACAAGCTGCTGGTCGAGCGCAACGATAAAGATCCGAACCGGCTGGATGCGGAAATTCCGGCGGATGTCGTCAATGGCCTGCACGTCTTTGCCGGCCGTATTGACCTGTATTTATAAGAGGTAACCCATGTTAGAAGAATATGTCGGCGCGATTGTGCTGGAAATCGATGGCCGGGAAGTTGAGGTCACCGATTTGGATGTACAAATCAACACCGGCCGCAAGCTGGTCAAGACTATGAACAAAACAGGCCGGGCCAAGGGGTATACCTCCGGCATTGCCACCTATGACCTGTCGTTGTCGGTGGTCATTCCGCTGGAGGGTGATCTGGACTGGGGCAACCTGGTGGGCGTCAAAATCACCCAGTACCCGGTCACGGGTAAAGGGGGCCGCCGCACCTCGTATCTGGACTGTTTCACGACCGAAGTGGGCGCGAAATACACCGTCGATAATGAGGCCAAACGTGATATCAAAATGGCCGCATTACGGGAGGTCATCGAATGATAACCCAAACGGGCACGTTGCTGTATGGCATTGAACACGCTGACAGCGTGCACCATGAATTTCAAATCCGGCTGCCGACCATGCGCCAGAGCTATGCGGCGCTGGACGAAACCGAGTCCGTGTGCGGCACCATTGACGGGCATGCGGCGGATCTGCATTACCGGATGGCGGTGGTCGCCCGGTGTCTGGTCACGCTGGGCACCATTCCCGTCTCTGATATCACCACCGAATTATTGCTGGATCAACTGACCAGCGAGGATTTTGAGGTGCTGGAACAGGCCATTGCCGCCGTTAAAAAAAAGCGACAGCGGCCACCGAACGCCGCAGCGGAATAATGCTGGTCAGTATTGCCCTCGGGCAATACGGTCTCAGTCATGAACGCATCCTGGCCATGAGCCGCCCCGAACTGGACGGCTGGATTGCGGCATTAGGGAAACTACAGGGTGCGCCAGCCCCCAAACACAAACACCGCAAGCGGGTTAAATCCCTGCGTCAGAAACCCAAGCAGCCAATAACACAACGGGGTTAATGTATGGCACGTGATCTCAAAATATCCCTGGCGGTTTCGTTCCGTGATGAAGCATCGCAAAGTATCATCAAACTGTTGCGGGATGTGGTCAAAGGCGCGGAGGATGCCGGCAAAGCCGCCGACAAGGCCGCCGAGCGTGAAAACCGTCAACAGAAGCAGCGCCGCAAGGCGTCACAGGCGATGACCGCCGAAGCGCGGCGCCAGGCCCGGGATGCCCGCGCCCGCGAAACGCTGGGCGTACGCGCTGAACGATCCATTCAGCGGGAAATCACCCGCACCATCGCCAGTTATAACCGGCTGGCCCGCAGCGGGACCCTGTCCATCGCCGAACAAAGCCGGGCCTATGATGCCATGCGCCAGCGTGTCGCCGCCCTGCGTAATGAAATGCAGGGCGTCAGCCGGCTGGCAAAGTTAGGGGCATTTGGCAGCAAAATGATGACCGTGGGCGGCGGACTGGTTGCGGGCGGGATGGTCGTGGCGAAGCCGGTCAAAGAACAGATGGGCTATGAACAACGGCTGGCGTATCTGAGTAATACCGCCTTTAATGAGCGGGATGTCGCCGGCCGCAAAGCGGGCAAGGCCGAGCTGCATAACATTATTCGTACGTCGGTTGAAACCGGGGGCGGCACCAAGGAGCAGGCCACTGAGTTACTGAGTGAAATGTTAGCCAATGGGGCGTTTAGTTTTGATGAAACCAAAACGTTAATGCCCATATTACAAAAATATGCGACGGTCACCGAGGTCAGCGGTGCGCAGTTAGCCAAAGTTATCGAATCGCTTAAAGGGTATGGCATCACCAGCGCCGACGATATGATGAAAGCCCTGGATGCCGCGATCCGGGCAGGACAGGAAGGGGCATTTGAGTTTGCCGATATGGCCCGATGGTTACCGGAAATTTTGTCAAAAGCCAATGCCAACGGCTACGCAGGCCTGGAGGAACTGGTTAAAATTCTCGCCTATACGCAAGGGACGAAAAAAAATGCCGCCTCATCGGATGAAGCGGGCAATAACTTCGCCAACTTACTCGCTAAGTTAAACAGTACCGATTTATCCCGGCGGGCGGCCAGAATTAAATTTGATGGTTATGGTATCGATATTGCGAAAACCCTGGCCGATGCGCGGGGGAAAGGCATTGATCCGCTGGAAACCCTCGTCTTATTGACGGACAGGATCGCCGCGCAAAACCCGGAGTTACGCAATATAGAAAAAGCCCTGGCGAGTACAGACCAGAAGTCACCGGAATATCAGCGGTTATTACAATCGCAACAAAAAATATACGAAAGCTCGTCTATTGGTAAATTGCTGGCCGACCAACAGGCCATGATGGCCCTGTTGGCGATACGTAACTATAGCAAAATCATACTAAT
>NZ_JBEBMB010000072.1:0-53158 GCF_040081915.1 Xenorhabdus sp. SGI240 | reverse complement strand
GGGCGTTGCAGACGACGATGGCGGGGAAGCTGGATAAGAACCAGAACGGCGCAGATATCCCCAACAAAGCGGAGTTTGTGAAAAACTTAAACATTGCAACTGAAAAATGGGTTGAAACTAATGGCTCTGGCTTTATTCGATATAAACCAATTGATCCGGGACGTCTTACCGAGTTCACATCATGGATTAAGTCATTATCGAATGGTGGGCATGCATTCCGTTTTGGATCATATGACGGGGAAATAGGTTACAAATGGTCATGTGGTTATGTAACAAGAGCGGGAGATACATGGGCTGGCTTCGTTGCGAGTTATAACCAGGGTGTTGCAGTCGTACACGGTAGTGATGGTGGTGGGTCTACAAAAGTGAGCTATTTGTGGACTGATAAAAATGCATGGAAAGATGGTAGCGGCTACCTCAGAACATCTTCTCCTATCATCCAAATCTACCCCGATGGCACATTCATCACCAACGACGAATCCGAAGGGGCCACGGTCACTAAACTCGGCACCGGTCATTATCAAATCTCCGGCGTATTGGGTTATAACGCTGACGGAGCATGGGGTGTCCACGGCGGTATCTCCTCGCCGAAGAACAACAACGGGCTGGAACTCATCTACATTGATGACACAGTGAAAAAATGCGGCGGCATCATCATTCGCACATTCCACCGTCAGCATACCCATTTACCTGAACGGTTCCAGAACAGGCGGATAAAAGACATCGCGGATGGTGAAAAAGTCTACTACGCCGATGCCGAACCCTGTGACATTCCCGAAGGTTGTCGCTTAGATGTCCGTGTCCAGATGCCGGCGGATTCGGTGTGGAATGTGGGGCAGGGGGAGGGGTGAACGAGCTGTTTTGGTATATAATAATCATCGACCATAGATTTACCCTGGTGAAGCACTTCTTTCTGGTGACGGTATTATTGACGGTATATCAAATTTGATGTTTTTTTTATTTTCTTTAAAATTAAAGTAATAAATCAAATATAAACAATTGAGTGGAATGATTTAAAGCTTCCCCAAGTCTCACCAAATCATCATGATTTTCTAATTAACGCCCTGATTTCAGGGCTTTTTTACTCGTGGCTGGCCGTTAACAATGTTGATGATCTTGTTCAGTTTTTACTGGCCTAAATATCGTTGGACATCAAACACCAAAAAATAGCCCTTATTTCTCCCTGTACTGAGCAAAGAGTGTGATTTCTTTCACGCTTTATGCTCGAATAAGGCAAAAATAGGAAATATTCTTAGTTAAACTAAGACCATAGCTCAAGCCAACCTGCCTTTAGTTTTCTAAACTGACCGGATAATAACTATATCTGCGAAACTATATTTACGAAAACTATAACTACGAAAACTTTTGCTTTCTTGCAATTTGCCTTTTTTATTTTCACCTGCTTCAAAAGGCGCTTTTTCTCGTGGTTATTTAAGGATTTCAAATGCTTAAAATTTTAGAACAAATTCGTAAACCAACACTGGATCTGCCAGTGGAAGTACGCCGTAAAATGTGGTTCAAACCCTTTATGCAGTCGTATTTGGTGGTTTTTATTGGCTATATGGCTATGTATTTGGTACGTAAAAACTTTAACATAGCCCAAAATGATATGATCTCGACTTATGGTCTGTCGATGACACAGCTTGGGTTGATAGGGTTAGGTTTTTCTATTACTTATGGGATTGGTAAAACCGTTGTTGCTTATTATGCCGATGGTAAAAATACCAAACAATTCCTGCCATTTATGTTGATCCTATCTGGCATTGCCATGTTAGGGTTTAGCATGAGTATGGGAAATTCCGGCATCAGCATTTTCCTGATGATGGCATTTTATGCGTTGAGTGGCTTTTTCCAAAGTATAGGAGGGCCTGCCAGCTATTCCACTATTACGAAATGGACTCCCCGTAACAAGCGTGGAACCTATCTGGGTTTGTGGAATATGTCACATAATGTTGGTGGCGCCGCTGCGGCTGGGGTTGCCCTCTTTGGTGCCAATTATTTCTTTGATGGTCATGTAATAGGGATGTTTATTTTCCCTTCTATTATCGCCCTGATCATTGGTTTCATTGGATTGCGTTATGGTAGCGATTCTCCAGAAAGTTATGGTTTGGGTAAGGTAGAAGAGTTATTTGATGAATCTGTCAGCGAAGAAGATATCGCGGCAGAAAAAAACCAAATGACCAAACGTGAGATCTTTGTTGAATATGTCTTAAAAAATAAAGTCATTTGGCTACTCTGTTTTGCCAATATCTTCCTTTACATCGTGCGTATTGGTATTGACCAATGGTCAACCGTGTATGCCTATCAGGAATTGGGGCAATCAAAAGAAACGGCCATCACGGGTTTTACCATGTTCGAAATAGGGGCGCTGGTAGGTACCTTAATGTGGGGGTATTTGTCAGATTTGGCGAATGGCCGTCGTGCCCTGGTTGCCTGTGTCTCGTTAGGGTTGATTATTGTCTGCCTTGAATTCTATCAACATGCAACCAGTGAATACATGTATTTGAGTTCCCTGTTTGTGCTTGGTTTTCTGGTATTTGGCCCACAGTTGTTGATTGGTGTGGCTGCTGTAGGGTTTGTACCGAAAAAGGCGATCAGTGTGGCTGATGGTGTTAAAGGAACGTTTGCTTATTTAATCGGTGACAGTTTTGCCAAGCTCGGTTTGGGAATGATTGCTGATGGTGTACCTGTCTTTGGTTTAACGGGTTGGAAAGGGACATTTGTTGCTCTGGATACCTCAGCCTTCGCATGCCTTACCTTGCTTGCTTTCGTGGCTATTGCGGAAGAGAAAAAGATTCGAAAAGCGAAGAAAGCACATTAAGCTGTATTAAAAACTTACTGATGCTGCTGTATAACCGCAGTAGCATCTTTTCATCACTTTTTGCCCTAATATCCCCTATTTTCTATCGATGACGTACTGTTGCGAAGCGATATCAATAAGAGTAGTTTAATCCGATGCTTAATTCGGTAATAAATGATGATGATTAAAGTCGCATTAGTAGATGATCATGTTGTTGTTCGTTCAGGATTTGCTCAATTGTTGAATTTAGAGCCTGATATTGAAATCGTGGGGGAATTCAGTTCATGTGCTGAAGCCAGGCAAGGATTACCGGGATCGGGTGCAACAGTTTGTATTCTTGATATTTCAATGAAAGATGAAAGTGGACTTTCACTACTGAAAGATCTTCCCTCAGGCATTACCTGTATTATGCTGAGTGTGCATGATTCTGCCACAATGGTAGAGAAGGCCTTGAAAGCGGGTGCGCGTGGTTATCTCAGTAAACGTTGCAGCCCGGATGAACTGATTCAAGCGGTGCGGACTACCGCCAATAATGGTTGTTATCTGACACCGGATATTGTCCTTAATTTAACGTCATCAAAAAGCAATCCGTCTTCATTGGAATACCTGACTAAACGGGAACGGCAAGTTGGTGAAATGTTGGCGAGTGGTATGGATGTTAAAGCCGTCGCGGCTGAATTAGGATTAAGCCATAAAACCGTACATGTTCATCGAGCCAATGCGATGAGTAAATTAGGGGTAACGAATAACGTGGGTTTGGCGAATTATTTTGCCACTAATGATCTTTAAATGCGTCAATATCTGATTAATTCATTTTGCGGCTGGTTACTGTTTTCTTGTTGGTGGTTCTGCTTATGGGTCATCGCTTACTATTTTGTCAATGACTCTGAACTGGCTATTCTGTTTTTTCCTTTTGCTTTGCGTCTCGGCATTACTCTCCATACCCCCAAGCGTTATTGGACGACTATTTACGGCGCAGAATGGGGGCTTACCATCTGTTTGACGCTCCTCATGGGGCAGCTACAATGGCTGACGGTATTAACTGCCAGCATGGCCAGTTTTCCTCTTGTTTGGTTTGTCAGTCGCTATTATTGTGGCAGTCAATGGCAGCGATTTGCTGTTATGGCTGGTATCATTCTGGCAACTTCCATGATTAATGTCGCGGCGATCAGTAATCATAATTCTGCTTTAAGTATTGCATTTTTGGTGAGTTTAACCGGGGGTGTCATGTTAGTCCCTTTGTGTTACTTAGTATGGCATTACCTGTTCCAAAATATTTGGCTTCCCCTGACTGCTAATCTTGTATCACATCGTATTCAGTTTCATCTGAAACAGATTATTCTTTATAGTTCATTGTTTATAATAAATATTTTTATTCAAGTTGGTCTTCCGAATGAGTTGCGTTATTTTGCTCCGTTTTGCCTAGCGATCCCTATTATCTTGCTGGCTTTTCGCTACGGCTGGCAAGGCGCAGTTATCGGTACTTTGCTAAACAGCATTGCTTTGATTGCCGCGCGTAATGGTGTTTCGAATAATGGTGTTTCGCATATCGAGATCACGGATCTCTTGTTATCACTGTTGGCTCAAACGTTAACGGGGATCATGCTGGGAATGGCGGTGCAGCGTCAGCGTGACCTTAATGCACAGTTAAAGCGTCAACTTCATTGTAATCACAGTTTGTCCCGCCAATTGGTGAAAGCAGAAGAGTCGGTAAGGCGGGAAATTGCACGTGAACTGCATGATGAAATTGGTCAGAATATTACGGCTATTCGTACGCAGGCCAATATTATTCAGCGGGTAGAAGTCGCACCGATTAGTGCTAATTGTGCGAAAACTATCGAATCGTTATCCCTCAATGTTTATGATACAACTAAAGGGTTACTTAGCCGGTTACGGCCTAAAATTCTTGATGACCTCGGTTTGAAAGAGGCGATTGAGCAATTATTGCGGGATATGGAATTTGAATCCCATGGCATATTGGTAGCAGTTTATTGGGAAACGGATTCAGCTATGACTATTGCGCAACTCAGTGACACCACCCAAATTACGTTATATCGCCTTTGTCAGGAAGCACTGAATAATGCCGTGAAATATGCTCAAGCGGATTGTATTGAATTACATTTTTCCATCAGCGGAATGATCCACTTATTGATCAGGGATAATGGTATTGGCTGTAAATTTGAAGATCATATGAAAGGGTTTGGCTTGCGTGGTATGCGGGAGCGTGTGCAGGCGCTGGGTGGGACGTTCTCAATTCACAGTGGAAAACGACAAGGTGATTCGACTCCTTCGGGGACGGATTTGTCTATCATCCTGCCTAAACTTTAAGATACGGTCATGACAGCTTCTTCTCAATCCAAGTCGGTACATGACAAACAGTTATCTGATGAAGAAATCCGGCAACAGTATCGCTACTGGCGGTTGCATATCATGCTGAGTCTTTATGTGGGCTATGCGCTATTCTACTTTACCCGTAAAAGTTTCAATTATGCGATGCCTGCCATGATAACCGATCTCGGCCTTGATAAGGGGGAAATCGGTCTTATTGGCACGTTGTTTTATATCACTTATGGTTGTTCCAAATTTCTTTCCGGTATTATCTCTGATCGCTCCAATCCGCGTTATTTCATGGGGGGCGGGTTAATTGCCACCGGGATCATCAATATCTTTTTTGGTCTGTCCAGCTCGATTGTGATGTTTACCTTTTTGTGGCTATTAAATGCGTGGTTTCAGGGTTGGGGTTCGCCGCCCTGTGCCAAACTGCTCACCAGTTGGTATTCTCGCTCAGAGCGTGGTTTTTGGTGGTCTATATGGAATACATCACACCATATAGGGAGTGCTTTGGTTGCGTTGTTTGTCAGTTTCTTAACATTACATTTTAGCTGGCGAGAAGGATTTATTGTGCCGGGCTGTTTAGGTATTTTGGCTGGGATATTTTTATGTTGGCGGCTACGTGATAAGCCTGCAACAATGGGATTACCAACCGTTGGTCAATTTCGTAATGATCATTTAGAAAAGATACAGGAAAATCAAGGACAAGAGCTAACCCCCAAAGAAATACTGAAAACCTATGTTTTTTGCAATAAATATATTTGGTTGCTTTCACTGAGTTACGTGTTGGTCTATCTCGTCCGTACGGTGATTAACGATTGGGGAAACCTCTATCTGACAGAATATCATCATTATGATTTAGTGAGTGCAAATGCGGTATTGTCACTGTTTGAAGTGGGGGGATTTACAGGCTCACTGGTGGCGGGCTGGGGATCAGATAAAGTGTTTGGCGGTAATCGTGGGCCGATGAACTTGCTATTTGCGATGGGTATTTTCTTATCGGTGGCGGCTTTATGGTTGATGCCGGTGACTGATTTGATTTTTCAGTCAATTGGCTTTTTCACGATTGGTTTTTTCGTTTTTGGTCCACAATTATTAATTGGTATGGCGGCTGCGGAATGTTCTCATAAAGATTCTGCGGGGGCGGCAACGGGGTTTGTTGGACTCTTTGCTTATACGGGCGCTGCACTTGCCGGTTACCCTTCTGCGATTATTTTGAAGTATTACCATTGGACCGGGTTATTTATTACCATTTCTGTCTGTGCAGTAATGATAGGTTTGTTACTATTGCCATTCCTGCAAGCCCAGTTTTCTAGCCAGAGGATGCAGGATTGATGGTTAAGTTAATTTAATGAAAAATATCCCGGAATTCGCAGTCATATTTTCCTGAAACATACTCTTTTTCTTCTACTTTCCCCCGCGCAGCGGGGAAATATAAGGCATCGCGTCGTCTTGCGGATTGCAACTTGAAGTTTATCGAGTATAGTATGCCCCTGATTTTTCCTATTCGTTGAAATGTTATGTCTTATCAATGTCCTTTATGTCACTCATCCTTATTGTTTGCAAACCACCAATGGCGTTGTGAAAACAATCACCAGTTTGATTGTGCAAAAGAAGGGTACGTCAATTTACTGCCCGTTCAGCATAAACGCTCAAAAGAACCTGGGGATAGTGTGGAGATGATGCAGGCGAGAAGGGCGTTTTTGCATTCAGGTCATTATCAGGCTCTGCAACAAAAAACGGTGGAGTTACTTGGGGAATATTTACCAGAACGTGCTGAAACTTTGCTGGATATTGGTTGTGGCGAAGGTTATTACACCGCCGCAGTTCAGGAACAGTTGAATCCTCACCGGAAACTGGCGGTGTATGGATTAGATGTGGCGAAAATCGCCGTTCGTTATGGTGCCAGGCGTTACCCTGATGTTAATTTCTGCGTAGCATCTAGCCATCGACTGCCATTTGCAGACCATTCATTGGATGGTATTTTGCGGATCTACGCCCCTTGCAAGGCAACAGAATTGGCTCGAGTGGTGAAAACGGGTGGTATTGTTCTGACGGTAACGCCAGGGCCTCGTCACTTGTATCAATTGAAAGCGCTTATTTATCAGGAAGTGCATTTACATCCTGAAAATCAGGAACAATGGGAAGAGTTTGAATTAATTTCAACTGAAACACTGGCCTATACAATGTCATTAAATGGTGAACAAGCGCATAATTTATTGCAGATGACGCCTTTTGCCTGGCGGGCATCAGACGAAGTTAAAAGGCATTTAATAGCAAGAGAACAGCTTAATTGTGAAGCCGATTTTACGTTAAAAGTATATCGACGTATTTGATAATAAGATAATTGCTGTCATCTTATAAACCATAGAAGTATGATGACAAGGGAACAACTCTCCGGAATATAACGAACTATATATCCCGGAGTAAATTGAGTTAATAAAACTACAACGTAAAAAACGTTAAATAATAGTGTTAGTCCACATACCAAAATAATTTAAGATGCTCGAATAATATATTGAAGCCAATGGCAATTAAGATCAATCCCCCAACCAACTCGGCTTTTTTACCCAATAGCGGGCCAATATAACGACCAATTAACATGCCTAATGTGGCCATAATCATAGTCATCAGGCCAATTGTCATGGCTGTGTGGAGAATATCAACTTGTAAGAAGGCAAGGCCGACACCAATTGCCATCGCATCCAGACTGGTTGCGATGGCAGTGAGAACCAATGCCGCTGAACTATGGCGTTGAGGTGTAGCTTGATAAGAAGTTTCAGGTTCACGTTTGAAGCTATCAATTATCATGCGGCAGCCAAGGATCAGGAGCAAGAAAAAGGCAATCCAATGATCCCATTCCATAATATATTGGCTGGCATACAAGCCCAATGACCAACCAATTAAAGGCGTACAGGCTTCAACCAAACCAAAGATGATACCTGTGCGAATAGCTTCGCTAAAATGAGGTCGGTGAAGGGCGGCACCTTTGCTTACAGCAGCGGCAAAAGCATCCATAGACAGGGCAAGCGCGAGAATAAGTGTTGCATAGAGATTCATCAAAATAGCCTCGGCTGGGTGATTCCATACACACACAACACACCCCCAACCAACGGCGCTGTTATGTGTCTATGGTCTTGCCAACCGATTTATTCCCGTATCTTTCAAGCTGCGACTTTGTTAATTGTCACTTGAAATATAACGGGAATATAAAAACCTGGACGTTATTAGGTTCTTTAGGTATTCGTACCACGTTTTATTTTAAACGAGCATGTTGATACGAATTTTCCAGAAATTTTCTGGAACAGGCTACTCCCCAATGACTGCGACGGACAATATCATATTAAGAATAAAAGGCAAAAAATATTTTGCCATAATTTTAAATATGAAAATGATAATGCTTATCGTTATCTATATCTGTTTTGGGAGGGAAATAAGACTAATATGAATTATTGATCTTATTTAGTCGAATCTGCCAAGTGCAATCATCTGTTGTTAACCAGAAATTGATAAATTTTTTCTAAGTCATCCAGCTTTGTGACGGATACATATATTTTGTTTTGCTCTAAATCCATCATAAGAATGCCGTCTTCAGATAAATTCATTGCGTTAATGCTTTCATAAGAAAAGAAACGGTTGGCATAATAAAAACCCTGTTTTTTGAATATTAATTTTGGTGAGCGAATATAACCTAAATATAATGTCACCAGGATGATAAATGTTAACAAGTAAGTCGTGAACTGACTGCCATGTAATGTGACATTATTGTAAATAATAATAGCAATCAAAATGATAAATATCAGCGCATCAATTCGTTGCTTTCTTTTGAGTTTGATATTTAACAGCGTTTTTCCTTTGAGCTGATTGATAATAAATTCATCATAAATCGCAAAAGCGAGCATGAATACAATTAAAACGATCAGAACAATATCATTCAAACTCATTTTTAATCCCTATTTAATTTATTGTCTTAACAAAGAAAAGGGGAGGTAAACCTCCCCCGAATATTCAAGCCATGCAGGAATATCAGACCTAGCCGAGGAAACCAAAACGGAAACCGACGATCCCCAGCACGAAAAAGCCGATGATAATCCATAACGGATTGACTTTCTTCCGCAGTAGCCACATACAGCCAAATGTTAACAACAAGGGCATTAAGCCAGGCATTAACTGGTCAAGGATGGTTTGAACTGTAGTCACTTTCATCTCACCCGTGATGGGATCAGGCACTTCAGAAACTACGAGCGGAATATTCACTTTGGTCCATTTATTGACGAGGGCGCCCATGACAAACAAGCCGAGAATTGACGCGCCTTCGGTCATTTTCTGCAAGAAGCCACCCCCCATATCTTTAACGATATCCAATCCTTTTTTGTAGCCATAAGCGACCCCCAAGTAACGGGTAAGTAATCGCACTAAATTAAACAGGAAGAAAAACAGAATAGGGCCTAACAGACTGCCACTCATGGCAATACCTGCACCCAGAGCAGCGAATACCGGACGAACAGTGCCCCAGAAAATGGGATCACCGACACCCGCTAAAGGACCCATTAACCCCACTTTGATACCGTTGATAGCCCCGTCATCAATGTCAGCCCCATTGGCCCGTTGCTCTTCCATTGCCATAGTGACACCAAGGATAGGTGCCGCAACATAAGGATGGGTATTAAAAAATTCCATATGTCGTTTGAGAGCTTGCTTCCTTTCTTCGGTATTCTCCGGGTACAGACGACGAATGGCAGGTATCATTGAAAAGCAGAAACCGATTGCCTGCATACGTTCAAAGTTCCACGACCCTTGAAATAGGTTAGAACGGAGGAATACACCACGAATATCGCTCTGTGTCAGCTTTTTCTGACCCATATTTGTTGCCTCTGACATGTTGTTTATCCTCTTAATCTAATTCGTTATCAAGGTCGTTTGGGGTATTGCCAGCCGGGGCGGTTGCCTGTGATTGATTGTATTTTGGACTAATCTGGATATACAGGATGGCCATAACAATACCAATCACACCTAGTGCCACAAGGTTGAAGTTAGTGAAGGCCGCCGTGACGAAACCAAGGTAGAAGAACGGCATCAGATAACCTGCGCGCATCATGTTAATCACCATGGCATAACCGACAACCACGATCATACCCCCGGCGATATTCAGGCCGCTGGTGACCACTTGTGGAATGGAATTCAACATATGCTGAACTTCGGAAGTTCCTACTGATACCGCAACAATCAGGGCCGGGATAGCGATCCGCATCGCCTGGAGCAGTAAAGCTGAAACGTGAATGACGCTAATGGCACGAAGATTACCGTTTTCTGCTGCTTTGTCGGCTGCGTGCTGGAAACCCACAGTTAAGGTACGGACGATGATAGTCAGAACCTGGCCTGCTGCTGCCAGTGGAATAGCCAGTGCGATACCGGCACCGACATCTTGTCCACCGGCGATAACCAGGATGGTTGAAATGATGGAAGCCAATGCTGCATCGGGGGCGATTGCTGCACCGATATTCATCCAGCCAAGGGCAATCATTTCCAGTGTACCGCCGATGATAATACCGGTTTTCATATCGCCGAGCACTAAGCCGATTAATGTACAAGCAACTAATGGACGGTGGAATTGAAATTCATCAAGAATTGACTCCATACCTGCGATACAGGCAACGATGAATATCAACACAAGTTGAACAACGGTAATTTCCATTGTTTTTCTCCTGTAACCAAATGTAATTTGGTAAGAATTTTGTTATTAAGTAATGGTGAGTAAAATGACATCTGTTTTTTATTGTTAAACTTTTTTCAGTAGATCCATCATGTTCAAACGGGTATCGCTGGCAACTTTACGCGCTTCAAGTTCTATGCCCCGAGAGTTCAGTTTTTCAAAAGATTCAATGTCAGTCTTATCAACGGAAATCGCGTTGTTGATTTGGGTTTTTCCTTGGCGGAAAGCCATGCCACCGATGTTTATGGATTCGATAGCGACGCCACCTTCGACAATACGCAGAACATCTGTTGGATTGGTGAAGAGCAACATGACGCGTTCGTTAGCATATTTGGGGTTGTTGTAAACCCGAACACACTTAGCAACGTCTATGACATGTGCGCTGACGCCGGGAGGTGCAACTTGTTTCAACAAGGTAGAACGAACAGTATCCTGGGCAACTTCATCACTGACGACAATGATACGCTTGACGTTAGTTTCCTTCGTCCAACGGGTAGCAACCTGGCCGTGGATAAGGCGATCATCAATACGTGCAAGGGCAATCTTCATATGGCCGCCGGCAGGGGGTGATGAAGCTGAAATGGCTGAAACCGGTGCAGTGGGTTTTACGGGTTCAGGTTTGGCAGGCTCTTCATCTTGTTTTGCTTTAAAGGCTCGGATCCCTTCTTTGCCGGTTTCCAATGCAACAGCAACCAGCTCTTCCATCGTTGGATCATCGTCACGACACATGAAAGCTTCAACCAACATCGGAACATTGACACCAGTAACGATTTCATAGTTGTCTTTATCAATCACAATACGGTTTGCAGCATTGAATGGACTGCCACCCCAGGTATCGACGAAAAACAGTACGCCTTGTTCTGTATCAAGCGATGCCAGTTTTTGGTTGTATTTTTCGAATAACGTATCAGCATTTTCACCGGGCACAAAGTCGATATAAGAAACATTTTCCTGTTCCCCAATCAACATCTCTGTGGTACGAAGCAGTTGTTCCGCCGCGGCTCCGTGTGTGCCAATCATAATGGCTATACTCACTTGTTTTCCCCTTTCTATAACAATTGAACTCAGACTACTGCACGCTCATACTCAATATTTCTAATGTATTTAACTTCCTATCAATCAATAGGATAGTCGTGAACATAAAACTGTCATGGTTTTATATTTTGTTACATAAGTAAATATATAGTTAGAATATCATTTGCAGGCTTCAAGAAAATTGCTATCAGTCAGAAAAATTAAGATAGACTATTTTGACAGGCTAAAACAATATTTTATTCTGATAAATTATCTTTGTTTGTCGTTAAACTCCGGTCATTCATTATAATTTAGTGTTTAAATCCGTTCCCGGTAACATTTTCTTAAATTTATTATAAAAAAATTGTGATGTTTTTGGCGAAAATAGAAAAAAATATACTTTAGTAATTCGTTTCAGCCAAAAAAATATCCCTGCCGAATGGCAGGGATATTTTTTCAGTTACCATTCAATGGTAGAAAAAACAGGCATAAATATCGCTTATTGTAAAATAAATGAACGATATCTTACGACTAGTCACATTGAACTTTTATCGCCAAACCACCGCGTGAAGTTTCACGGTATTTTGCGTTCATATCTTTGCCGGTTTCATACATGGTCTCAATCACTTTATCGAGAGAAACACGTGGTTCACTGGTACGGCGAAGTGCCATACGGGCAGCATTGATTGCTTTAACGGAAGCAATCGCATTACGTTCAATACAAGGCACTTGCACCTGGCCTGCGACAGGGTCACAGGTCAGGCCGAGGTTATGTTCCATGCCAATTTCTGCTGCGATACAAACCTGCTCAGGGCTTGCACCCAGTAATTCTGCAATGCCGGCTGCGGCCATAGAACAAGCAACCCCAACTTCACCCTGGCAGCCAACTTCGGCACCAGAAATAGAAGCATTCATCTTATATAAGATACCGATTGCACCGGCAGCCAGAAAATAGCGGGTGTACAGTTCCGCCGTTACAGGTTCAATGCAATGGTTGTAATAGGCCAAAACAGCCGGGACAATACCACACGCGCCATTAGTTGGCGCTGTCACAACCCGGCCACCCGCCGCATTTTCTTCATTGACGGCCAATGCAAACATATTGATTAAATCAACAACATTCATTGGGTCATTCGACAATTTGTTTGATGATGTCAGCATACGCTGCAATGCGGCGGCACGGCGAGGAACCCGCAAGGGGCCTGGTAAAATGCCTTCTGTATTCAGGCCACGCTCAATACAAGCTTGCATCGTTGCCCAGATATCGGCGAAATACTCAGCAATTTCTTCTTTGCTGTGTAAATCCAATTCATTTTTCATCATCAAGCCAGAAACAGACAAGCCGGTTTTATTACAGTTCATCAGCAGTTCTGCCGCAGAGCTATAAGGATAAGAAACAGGTTTGGAATCTTGGGATGGCTTGCCAAAATGTTCTTCATCAACAATAAAACCACCACCGATAGAGTAGTAGGTTTTGCTGTAAACTTTTTCATCACCAGCGAATGCATGAATTTGCATGCCGTTTTCGTGCAGTGATAAGTTATCGCTACGGAAGTTCATACCGCCATTGCGAGGAAAATCGACTTCGTGTAAACCATTTGCCAGTGGCAAACGTTCAGTTTGCTCAACATCACGAATAAAACCTGGAATTGAATCAATATCAACAGTTGCGGGCATATTACCTGCCAGGCCCATGATGATAGCGATATCCGTATGGTGACCTTTCCCGGTTAATGAAAGTGAGCCGTATACATCAACAGCTACACGCGTGATAGAGGACATTACCCCTTGGTTTACAAGATCATCGACAAATTGTTTGCCTGCTTTCATAGGACCAACAGTATGAGAGCTGGATGGGCCAATACCCACCTTAAACATGTCGAAAACGCTAATCACGCCAGACTCCTTTAAAGAAGAAAGAGATATAGTTATTTATATAAAGCGCGCTACTTTACTGTTATTTGATAGTGTTGATAAAGGAGTTTACAGTTTTTTTTTAATTATAATAGCAATTGATATGATTATGGATAAGTAATGCACAGTTTTGTGGTGTTTTGCGCCCAATTCAGAACGTTTTTTGCACTTGCTGTGCTAAGTGATAAATAATGGCTGCGGTTAATCCCCAAATCATATGCTCTTGGTGCCAATAAAAATAGACTCGGCGTTGTTGATTACGGCGTTTTATATCCAGATACCGGTAATGGGGAAGAGAAAGAGCATCAAACAGTGGGATTTCAAAAATGCTTGCTACTTCTGCTGGGTTGGTTCGAAAAGAGATAGGTTCGGAAATAAGCCCAATTACCGGAGTGACACGATAACCGCCAATGCTATCCAGGGGGGCTAATTGCCCCAGTATTTGTACCTTATCTTGCGGTAGGCTGACTTCTTCTTCTGCCTCACGCAGGGCGGTGGCAATCAGGGATATGTCTTCAGGATCTGCCGCTCCGCCGGGAAAAGCAATTTGCCCGGCATGGGAGCGGAGGCTTGCAGAGCGTTGAGTGAATAACAGCGTGGGTTCTGGCTTACATATAATCGGTAATAATACTGCCGCATTGCGCGAGTTGCTGGCTGAATGTGTTGGTCGTGCAGGAAGCTGCAATTGAAACCGATGAATGAAGTCAGAGAGCGATGTCATGATAGAGAGAGTTTCCCTAATTGAGGTAAGATCCGTCCGAGTTTATCAAATGTTTCCTGATACTCTTTTTCAGCAATGCTATCTGCAACGATACCACCACCGGCCCAACAGTAAATTTTTCCTTTTTCTGTCAATAAGGTACGAATAGTAATATTGCTGTCCATTGTACCGCAGAAACTAATATAGCCAACAGCGCCACAATATCCGTGTCTGCGATGTGGTTCCAACTCTTCAATGATTTCCATGGCCCGAATTTTAGGGGCACCCGTAATTGATCCACCGGGAAAACAGGCACGCAGTAAATCTGTGGCATGATATGTATCGGGCAAGGTTGCAGTGATAGTGCTGACCAGATGGTGTACGGCTGGAAAAGGTTCAACAACAAATAATTCAGGGACTTTGACCGAACCTGGAATAGCAACCCGCCCAATGTCATTTCTCAACAAATCAACAATCATCAGGTTTTCCGCACGATCTTTGCGTGAGTTTGCTAATTTCTCTGCTTGCCATTGATCCTCTGCGGGATCTTGCAATCGGGGCAGCGTTCCCTTTATTGGGCGTGTCTGAATGCGATGGTCTTTCAAAAGAATAAAACGTTCAGGTGAAACGCTGATGATGCAGTGCTCAGGCAAGCGAATAAAGGCAGAAAAAGGCGCTTGATTACTTTCATTGAGCTGGCTAAATGCCTGCCATTCATCTCCCTTGTAATCAGCCTGGAACCGTTGTGATAAATTGACTTGATAGCAATCCCCTTCTCGTAGGTAGCGATGGATATGAGCAATTTTTTCGTGGTATTGCTGCTCTGTCATATTGGATTGCCACGGACTTGTCAGGGAAAAAACGTCTTTCCTGTTTTCTCGCAGAGACTCTAACCATGTCAGCCGTTGGTCAATATTGTGGTAGCTCAGTAACGTCGCTTTCTGTAGCTGATGATCAATAATTAAGCCCCAATCGTAGATACCCACAGCCATATCAGGAAAGCTCAGTTCATTGGCAGCTAATTCAGGTAGCGTTTCGATACGTCGTCCGAGATCGTATCCCCATATCCCTAATGCGCCTCCTTGAAAAGGGAGGTCTGGATCAAATTGAGTATCAATACCACAGGCGTGAAGATGGTCTTTCAATAGCTGAAAGGGATCTTCTTTGGAAAGAGAAACCTGACCATGACGATTAATTTCGGTAGAGGCTCTTTGAGTGACAAGCGTTGTCACTGGTTCGGCGACGATAATATCAAATCGATTATGTGGATGTTCGGCAGCGCCAGAATGTAACAGCATGGCCCAGGGTAATGCAGAAAGGGGCGCAAAATAGTGAATGGCGAGATCAGGAGAATACGGCAATTGTCGTTTTTGTAATGCAATTTTCATGACGGAATCAATATTGGTGTTTAGCAATCCACAAGGAATAACATATTAATCTGCGGAGATTATCATACAATCTTGCTCCTGACTTGAGGTAAAACAGGCTATAATCGCCGCTTGCCATTAACTGTTATGTTTTGTTTGAGGTTATAACGATGTTTTCAGGTATGCCAGCATTATCCCATGAAGAGCAGCAAGCTGCCGTAGAAAGGATCCATCAGCTTATTTCCGAAGGAATGAGCAGCGGAGAAGCCATTGCTATTGTTGCTCGGAAATTGCGCGAAAAGCACCAGCACCATGAGCAGATCCATGTTTTATTTGAAGACGGTGAAAACTAATCGCAACGCATTTTTAACAAAACTCACATAATTACTTTCTATTACATGTTAATTTACCGCAACTTTTAATCCATACTATTTGGGTGGTAATAGGAGGTAACATGAAGTCAAGTCAATTCATTCGTCGTATTGGTTTATTGAGTGTCGGTGTCCTGTTTTCTGTTTCATTTACTGCAACCGCTGCTGATAATGAGCGTGTGGCGAAGTTTATTTCTTGTAAAAATTTAACCAAAGATCAAGTGGCGGCACAGGTTAAACAAGATTTTTTACAAAATCGTATTAATCACTGGGATGAAGACAGAAAGCAATTAGGCACTGCAAAACTGATTGCGTGGGTAAATGTCAATGATATTACTGGTGATAAGGACGCATTGCAGGTTCCTCTGGTCGTCCGGGGCACGAAAAAAGATAAAAGCTACAATGTCATCATTGATTGTCAAAAAGAGACTATCAATTATAGTAAATAATTTGTCGCGCTATCTTTTCTTTAAATATGTACGGGATACTGAGAAAGTATCCCGTTTTGTTTGAACAGTGAGAGGGCTTTATGACGGAACAACGGAAACTCTATCCCGCTTATAACGCGTATCAAACAGGGTATCTGGATACAGGTGATGGACACCAGGTTTATTGGGAATTGTGTGGCAACCCAAAAGGTAAGCCCGCAGTATTCATTCATGGTGGGCCTGGTGGTGGGATAGCAAACTATCATCGTCAGTTATTCGATCCCGAACGCTATCACATTATGTTATTTGATCAGCGTGGCTGTGGACGTTCTAAGCCCTATGCGAGTCTGGAAAATAATACCACATGGCATTTGATAGCCGATCTTGAACGGCTGCGTAATCTTATGGGCGTTGAGCAGTGGCTGGTTTTTGGGGGTTCATGGGGATCGACGCTGGCTTTAGCCTATGCTGAGAAACACCCGAATAGCGTGTCAGAATTAGTGCTAAGAGGGATTTTCCTGCTTCGCCCACAGGAATTGCATTGGTATTATCAAGAAGGTGCTTCTCATTTTTTCCCAGAAAAATGGGAGCGTACATTATCTATCCTGTCGGAAGAAGAGCGTAAAGATGTCATCGCTGCCTATAACAAACGGCTGACCAATGAAGATGTGCAAGTACAGTTGGAAGCAGCACGTTTATGGAGTCTCTGGGAAGGCGAAACGGTAACGTTGCTGCCTTCTGCAAGTTCAGCTACTTTTGCAGACGATAATTTTGCTTTGGCATTTGCACGCATTGAAAACCATTACTTTATCAATAATGGTTTTATGGACGAAACCCAGCAATTACTGGATCATATTGATGTGATCAGACATATCCCAGCGGTGATTATCCATGGCCGCTATGATATGGCATGTCAGGTACAGAATGCGTGGGATTTGGCAAAAGCGTGGCCGGAAGCTGAATTGAACCTTGTGGAAGGTGCGGGTCACTCTTTTGATGAAGCCGGTATTTTACACCAACTCATTAAGGCGACTGATAAGTTTGTTGGAAAATAGATTTACCGAAAATAGTTAAGATAACCACCCGCAAAGTGGTGGTTATCCTTTCTTATTATTCCGTTAACGGCTTTTAGGCTCATAAGGCAGGCGCGACAGTAATCTTGATTGCTGGCGGTAGTGCTGTAAGCGTTGTTGGAAATATTTCCGCAGATGTGCTGGTTGTGATTGTTCAACCGTGTCAGGAATGACAGGCATGTTATAACGTTCTTTAAAAGCAACACCGGATGCGGCTAAATCAACATTGACCTTATTCATCTCATCTTTAGATAATTTGGCTAAGTTATGTTCCATTTTGGCCTCTCTGAAAACGCATTTTTAATTTATCTAACATAACAGAAAATTAATAGACTCTTTTTTGTTTAGCAAGTTGTTTAAAAAAGGGCAAAAATTCACCTGATATACGCGATAAACGTCAAGGTGCAATCCGCAAGACGACGCGGGATCTTATATTTTCCCGCTGTGCGGGGAAATATAACACACATCTTGAAGTTGGATTGGTATAAATATAAATAATATCAATTCTCATTTTTATTAAAAATGTTTTTTTGAATAAAAATTTAATTAAATAAAATTGATTCTTATTTTCTCATATTTAATGAGATTTATTTCTGTTGGTTTTTATAAATAAATATTTATTTATCATATTGTTATGTATTTTTATTTTGTTTTTGTATTATGTGATTTTAATTGGCATAATACGCCAGGTTTAATGAATTATTAGGAGGGTTGTCCGATGTTAAAAAAAGAAATGATCAAAAAATTAAATGAGCAATTAAATCTGGAATTTTATTCTGCGAATTTATACCTGCAAATGAGTGCATGGTGCAGTGATAAGGGATATGAAGGCGCAGCAGCGTTTTTAAAGACGCATTCACAGGAAGAAATGCAACATATGCAACGCTTGTTTGATTATTTGGGCGACACGGGTTCAATGCCTGTTTTAGGCGCTATTCAGGCACCGCCTGTTGAATTTAAATCTATCTCCGATGTATTCAATCAGACTTATGAGCATGAAAAATTGATCACAGAAGAGATCAATAAACTTGCCCATGTAGCGATGACGACACAAGACTATTCCACTTTTAATTTCTTGCAGTGGTATGTGGCTGAACAGCACGAAGAAGAAAAACTGTTCAAATCTATTCTGGACAAACTGGATATGGTGGGTGAAACGGGAAAAGCCTTGTTCTTACTGGATAAAGATCTTAAGGGATTGTCTATGGCACCGGCACACGCCTGATATCGCCTTCGTCTTTCAACTTGATCTGTTTTTCCATCGTAACTCCCGTTTCTTTGCGTATTTTTTCATGCATTGTGAAACCGGGGTTACGGCCCACCCTCTTTTATTCCCATTTTTGCGTAGTGTCTCACAGGTCAGGACATTCCCCGTCATTTACCGCAGATTAAACAGATTTTTTGATATAGAATCTCCCTTCAGGCATAAAAAATTCATCAACATATTAAAGGGTTATCTATATGTTTATTCTTAACATCCGTTCATTCTGGACCAAATTATCGACTCTTGTGGTTCTGTTTGTCGGTATGTCTTGTCAGCAGGCTTTGGCTCATGCACATTTGAAAGATCAGACTCCCGCAGAAAATACAACGGTTGAAGCTGTCCCACAAATTATCACCTTGAACTTCTCAGAACGTATTGAACTTGGATTCAGTAAGGTAAAATTGATTGGCCCAGAAAAAAACGTAGTTAAAACAGGTAAGTTGGAACTCGATCCTGAAACCAAAACCAAGTTAATCCTGCCGGTTGAAGGCAAACTTACGGCGGGAAAATACAGTGTTGACTGGAGTGTACTCTCTGTCGATGGTCATAAAACAAAAGGCGTTTATAGCTTTACCGTAAAATAATGATCTCTCTAGAGGCGCTATACATATTCTGCCGTTTCTCTCATTTTGTGGTCGTCATGTTGATGTTCGGCCTTAGCTTATTCACCGTAATGCTTGTTTCTGGGCATTTCTCGATCCTAATGAGAGAATGGTTAAACGTTGGAGTTTTAATCAGCACCGTGCTGGCTTTGCTAACCTCAATCATCTGGTTTATTGTACAGGCTGGATTAATGGGGGATGGCTGGCACGATGTTTATGCTCTGGATATTTGGCTGGCTGTCTTGGGAACCTCTTTTGGGCAAGTATGGCGATGGCAGTTATTGATAGCTGTACTTGCTGTTGGTGGATTGTTCCTTTCCGATATTAAAGTCAGAAATTTCCTGTTGTTAGGTTGCTCGATTATTTTACTCTCCAGCCATGCTTTCATTGGACATGCAGCGATGTATGAAGGAAGCATAGGGCTATTATTTCAAGCCAATCAGGTTATCCATTTACTCAGTGCAGGTTACTGGTTTGGTGGATTGTGGCCATTCTTAGTGTGTCTGCAATGCTTGCGATTACGGCAGCCAGCAGAAACAAGCTTATTTCCCAATGTGACTATTCTGTATGCAGAGAGCGTAACAGCCATGAGGAAATTCTCTCTTTATGGGCATGTTGCCGTGTTTCTGGTGATTGTGACAGGAATTGTGAGTAGTGTGATCCTCATTCCAGACTGGCCTGTCTTCAGTCGAGTTCTGTCTGAATACCAATCCATGTTATGGTTAAAAATAGTGCTGGTTATTGGAATGGTACTTTTGGCTTTGATTAACCGCTATATTTTAGTTCCCAAGTTAAAGCAGAAAAGGAGCTATCAGCAATTGATAATCAATAGTTGGCTGGAAATTATTCTGGGTACAACCGCATTGTTATGCGTAGCGATTTTTGCAACGCAACCGCCCGCGTGATTCTTAAATGATTGGTGTAAATCTGGCTATATCAACAGGAAAATTAGCGATAAAATCACGGCATGTATCTATCAGGGGAAAGATAATGAAACGACTATTTTGGGCTTTGCCTCTTTTGCTTCTCTCTTTTCAGGGAGTGGCTGCACCAATAAAAACCATTAGCAAGCTACAGTTTGGCAAACAGTGGGCATTTACTCGCGAAGAGGTTATGCTTGATTGTCGAGGAGATGGCGCGTTGTTTGTGATAAATCCCGGCACATTGATGCAGTATCCGTTGAATGATCGAGCAACACAACTTATGCAAGCCAATAAAGTGATTGCATCATCATTAGAGACAATCCTCTTAAATGACCCCGAACATCCCAATCAAAAAATGAGTGTTGTGCCATTCCAGAAAGCGGCATTGGCTTTATGTGACCATCCATCCATCCAACCGATAATGGTTGAAATTTGGTAAATCATTGTATGTAAACTACGCTTTAAATCGTAAGTTGTTCTACGTCTCAATGGCAACTTTTAGCGCAAGGCTCTTTGATAGAGCTATTTTTCCCTGGGTCGAGTTGAGGAGTGAACTCGGCCTTTTTTTTGCTTGTGCTTACGTAACAAAACACGCTAGTTTTTAAATAAGCTGTGATATCTCCCTAGATTTTATAAGTGAATATGGGTAAAAATAATTAAAGAAAATTTAAATTCAGGAAGAGAGACAGTATTCTGAACGAAAATTTAAATCATAGGGGCAGATTATGCTTAGAAATAGTCTGTTAAATATGGTAAAAATTTTATGTGAAATCATTATTTCTATTTTGTTAAAAATTGTCTATTGCGTAGGAGTTTATGAATAAGAATGAATTTTATCAAGAGCTAGCAGATAGTCTGATGGCACTGCTATCAGGGGAGTACGATCTTATCGCTTCTCTTGCTAACACAAGCGCATTGTTATACGAACGTTTGGATAATGTTAATTGGGTTGGTTTTTATTTAGTTGATGATGATACTCTGGTTTTAGGGCCATTTCAGGGTAAGATCGCTTGCGTTCGTATTCCTGTAGGAAAAGGTGTATGCGGAACGGCTGTTGCAAATAAGCGTATACAGCGTATTTCTGATGTACATGCTTTCCCTGGTCATATAGCCTGCGATGCCACCAGTAATGCTGAAATTGTACTTCCTTTAGAAATCAATGGACAAATTATTGGCGTTTTGGATATTGATAGCACGGTTTTTGATCGGTTTGACGAGAATGATGAAAATGGCTTGAAAGCGCTGGTTATCAGGCTTTGTAACCATTTGGAACAATGTGTTATGTCAAAATATCTACAACAGAACGTAACTTAACATACGTATAACGTGGCATTTATCAGCAACGCTATTATAATGTCGCCTGTTCATGCCTGCGCTGGTTGGCAAAACCGTTGTAATCAGGAAATTTCATGGAAAATCAACCTAAGTTGAACAGTAGTAAAGAAGTCATTGCTTTCTTGGCTGAGCGCTTCCCGCTTTGCTTTGTAGCAGAAGGTGAAGCACGTCCTTTGAAGATTGGGATCTTCCAGGACATCGTTGAACGTATTCAGGACGAGGAGTGTTTGAGTAAAACACAGCTCCGTTCTGCTTTGCGCTTGTATACCTCCAGTTGGCGTTATCTCTATGGTGTAAAAGAAGGAGCCCAGCGTGTTGACCTTGACGGAAACATGTGTGGAGCGCTGGAAATTGAACATATTGAACATGCGCGTCAGCAACTGGCAGAAGCGAAAGCACGGGTACAGGCTCAACGATCTGAACAGCGTGCCAAGAAACGTGAAACTGAAAACGTATCTGACAAGAAAAATGAACGCCCTGTGAATAAAAAGCCGGCTCCTCGTCATCAAAAGAGATCAGGTGATGGTGAAAAACGTCCGGTGCGTTCGCAAAACCACCCGCCACAATCGCGTAAACCAGCAGATAAAACCATAAAAAAAATGGCACAATCTGAGTTAAACTCAGTCACTGACGTATCCGCTTTGAAAGTCGGCCAGACTATCAAAGTAAACGTAGGAAAAAGCTTAATGGATGCATCTGTGCTTGAAATTGCAAAAGATGGTGTCAGAGTGCAGTTACCTACTGGTTTAGCAATGATTGTACGCGCAGAACACTTAAAGTTCTGATACGGAGGCCAACTTGGGCATGAACAAACTCATTACATTGGCTTTCGTTTTAGGTCTATCATTTTCTAGTATAGGTTATGCAGATACGATTAATGACAATGTCATTAACGGTCACAATACGGCTGTTATCAGCCTGAGCCAACTGCCAGATTTAAAACCGGAACCACAGCATCCCACAGTAAGTAAGCGGATTGTTTCCCGCTTCCTCCGTTCTCATTATCGCCAGTTTTATCTGGATGCAGATTTTTCAGGAAAAATTTTTGATCGTTACCTGAATCAACTGGATTATGGACACAATGTTTTTTTGGCATCTGATATTGCCCCCTTCGCGTCTCAAAAGGGAGGATTAGGAAAAGAGCTTGAAAATGGCGATCTAAAGCTTCCTTATGATCTATTTAATCTGATGCAGAAACGCCGCTTTGAACGTTATCAATATGTGCTCTCCCGTTTAGAACGACCCGTTGACTTAAATGGTCATGACACCATTGAAACCGACCGTATCAAAGCACCATGGCCAAAGAGTGTTGAAGAGTTGGACAGGCTTTGGGATGCCAAAATCAAATTTGATTGGATAAATCTCAAGTTATCCGGCAAAAAAGACGATAAAGAAATTAAAGAAACCCTGACTAAGCGCTATCGGACGTTATTAAAACGCCTTACACAAACCAAGAGTGAGGATGTTTTTCAAAGCATTATGATGGCTTTTGCCCGTGAAATAGATCCGCATACCAGTTATCTCTCTCCTCGTGATACAGAACAGTTTAATTCAGAGATGAGCTTATCTCTTGAGGGTATCGGTGCTGTTTTACAATATGATGATGAGTATATTGCCATTCGTTCATTACTTGCAGGCGGTCCGGCTGCCAAAAGCAATTTATTGAAAGTTGGAGATAAAATCATTGGTGTTGGGCAAGTAGGCAAGCCAATTGTCGATGTTGTTGGATGGCGTTTGGAAGATGTTGTTGCGCTTATTAAAGGGCCGAAGGGGAGTAAAGTCCGCCTTGAAATCACGCCGAGTACAAAAGGGGCAAAAAACCACATTGTTACCTTAACCCGCGAGAATATCCGCCTTGAAGATAATGCTGTCAAGATGTCGGTGAAAACGGTAGGGAAAGAGAAGGTTGGTGTTCTGGATATACCCAGTTTCTATGTCGGCTTGACTAACGATGTAAAAGTGCAGTTGCAAAAACTCACTAAACAGGGGGTTGCTTCGGTTGTTATTGATTTGCGCGGCAATGGTGGTGGAGCGCTAACAGAAGCTGTATCGTTATCTGGCTTATTTATTCCCACGGGTCCCGTTGTCCAGATCCGGGACAATACCGGTAGAGTCAAAGTGGAGGCAGATACAGATGAGGCAAGATATTATAAAGGGCCTCTGGTCGTTCTGATTGACAACAGAAGTGCTTCTGCATCTGAAATTTTTGCGGCTGCGATGCAGGATTATGGCCGTGGATTAATTGTGGGAGATCCTTCTTTCGGTAAAGGTACAGTTCAGCAATATCGCCCTTTGAATCGTATTTATGATCAAATGTTACGGCCTGAGTGGCCTGAAATTGGCTCTGTGCAATACACTATCCAGAAATTCTACCGGATAAATGGGGGTAGCACCCAGCTTAAAGGGGTAACGCCTGATATCATTATGCCGACAGGAGAAGAACCGTCTGAAATAGGGGAAAGTCAAGAGGATAATGCGTTACCTTGGGACAGCATTCAGCCTGCGCATTATACTTCCTTGAAAGTGATTTCAGAGTTAACCCCGCTACTGACTAAGCTGTATAATCAACGGATTGCTAATGATCCTGAGTTTAAATATATCAGACAGGATATTGCTTACTATAAAGCCATGAAAGAACGTAAGGGCGTTTACTCCTTGAACTATGCTCAAAGAGAGAAAGAAAACAAGGAATACGAAACAAACAAATTGAATCGTCTTAATGAACGCTTTAAACGAGCAGGTAAAAAACCGCTCAAATCGCTTGAGGATTTACCAAAAGATTATAAAGGGCCTGATCCTTACTTAGATGAATCTGTAAAAATTGCCCTGGATTTGGTGCATCAGCCTGCTGAAATGGCTGTAACGAGATAGTTTTAAAATTCGTTATAGATAAAAGGTCGGCTTGTTAGCCGGCCTTTTTTTATCATATTGTAAAGTTATGTTGTTTACATCGCTTAACATCTTAAAAAACTTGAATAATATGGGGTTAATCCCCATCTTATGGCTTAACGCTTAGTTGAACTGTTTGATAATTAAAGGAAGCAAATTTATATGATGAGAATTGCCTTGTTCCTTCTCACAAACCTTGCTGTCATGGTGGTGTTTGGAATAATACTTTCACTTACAGGAGTTCAGCGGAGCAGTGTTGCTGGTCTCATGATTATGGCTGGTTTGTTTGGTTTTGGTGGTGCATTCATTTCTTTGTTAATGTCGAAGTGGATGGCTTTACGTTCTGTTGGTGGTCAGGTTATTGAAAAACCGTCCGATGAAACTGAAGCCTGGTTGATGGAAACTGTTCGTCGTCAGGCGGATCAGGTTGGAATCACGATGCCACAAGTGGCTATCTATGATGCCCTGGATATTAACGCATTTGCTACAGGGGCACGCCGTAATGCTTCTCTGGTTGCTGTTAGTACAGGGCTACTGAACAATATGAGCCGTGACGAAGCCGAAGCCGTCATTGCACATGAAATTAGTCATATCGCTAATGGTGATATGGTGACGATGACATTGTTGCAGGGTATCGTGAATACATTCGTTATCTTTATTTCACGTATCATTGCACAGGCTGCTGCGAGTTTCCTTTCCAGCAGCGATGATGAAAGTGAAAGCAGCAGTAATGGTAATCCAATCGTCTACATGGTGATTTCCATGGTATTGGAGATCGTATTTGGTATTTTAGCCAGTATTATTACCATGTGGTTCTCCCGTTATCGTGAATTCCATGCGGATGCAGGATCAGCGAAATTGGTTGGCCGCGAAAAGATGATTGCTGCATTGCAACGTCTTAAGACCAGTTATGAACCTCAGGAAGAGGGGAGAATGATGGCATTCTGTATTAATGGCAAAGCTAAGAGCTTCAGTGAGTTGTTCTTATCTCATCCGCCGTTGGATAAGCGTATTGAAGCCCTTCGTCGTGGTGAATATCTAAAATAATGCGATAACCCGTAGCCTAAACAGAATATACTATACCAATCCAACTTCAAGATGCGTGTTATATTTCCCCGCTGCTCGGGGAAATATAAGGCCTCGCGTTGTTTTGCGGATTGCAACTTGAAGTTTATCGAATATAAATAAGTACATTATATTTAATATTAAATAAGTAATATTTTATATTGTGATTAACTAATGAATATAAGTTTATTGAGGGAAGACTCTGGTGTTTGATATTACACGGTAAGCTTTGAAAATATATCAATGAGGGTAATAAAATGATTCGATTTGAGGATAAAGTTGTCATTATTACTGGTGCAGGTAGTGGTATTGGTGAGGCTACAGCAAAGCGTTTCTCACAAGAGGGAGCTATTGTGGTGTTAGCTGGGCGGGATACAGAGAAGCTTAATCGTGTACTGAGCGAATTGCCTTCGAGCAAAGCGTTAGTGATTCAGACAGATGTCGCGGACCGGGAATCGGCTAAAAATATGGTTGATGAAACAGTCAGGCATTTTGGCCGGATAGATATTCTGGTGAACAACGCCGGGTTATATGTGGTTGGTGATTTATTGAGTACTTCACAAGAAGACGGTAATGCAGTACTGGCTACGAATCTCAATGGTGTACTCAATTGTAGCTATTCTGCTTTGCCTCATTTGCTGAAAAGCAAAGGATGTATTGTCAATAATGCCTCGGTATCTGGCTTGGGGGGCGATTGGGGCGGCGCTCACTATTGTGCAGCAAAAGGTGCTGTCGTGAATTTAACCCGTGCGATGGCGCTGGATCATGGTTCACAAGGGGTCCGTGTCAATGCGGTTTGCCCGAGCCTGGTATTGACTCCGATGGTTGCCCGCTTTGATGATGAAACCCTTGCGCATTTCGATAGTCGTATTCCGTTAAAAAGGGCGGGCCAACCTTCTGAAGTGGCAGCAGCCATTGCATTTTTGGCCAGCGAAGATGCCAGTTTCATTAATGGGGTGAACTTGCCGATAGATGGCGGGGTAAATGCATCCAATGGTCAACCTAATTTTAACTGAGTTTGCCGCAAACATTGCCTGTTAGATGATTGATTGAAAAGTGGCTCCACGAGGAGTGGAACCACTTAATTTCGTTTTGGCCCAGAGTATCAGTTTAGGCGACTTACTACAGTTGAGCGATTTGGGTTTATAGCCCCGGCCAGTTCACACAGTGTAGGGTGAGTGAACAAAGTTGCTAATGGCATTTCCATGTCTTGTTCACGCATACGCGCCAACAATTGTATTGCTGTCAATGAATGACCTCCCAATGCAAAGAAATTGTCATAACGACCGACCCGTTCCCGTTTTAGCAATTTCTGCCAAATCTCAGCCAGTGCAGTTTCCACATCACCGCGTGGCGCTTCGTAACCGGAAGTTGTTCCAATAGTAGAGTGTCCTGATGTATCTTGCGGTAAGCCCGCCTGAATAGCGTTGAAATCGGTCAGTAGCGGCTGGCACTCAGTGGCAGACAGGGCCGTAATGTTCATGATTGGTTTTTGGGGTTCGGTTTCCAATGTTTTTACCAGATCCGCTAAAGCAGTCGTTACATCAGCAATCAGCCGTGCCGGATCGATTCCTGATATGGCCTGAGCGGTCAGCAGGAAACTTTTACCCAAATCATCGACAGCTAGGTAGATGGGATAGTTAGTCCTTTCTCGCCCGGTTACCAGACGTATACCTTCCCATAGGGTATTGATAGCATTCGATTGGCTATGGCGATAATTAAGGAGTGTATTAAAAAGCGGCAGAGGATGTGCTACACCGCTGCAACGTTGAGCCAGTGCCAGTGGTGCCTGTTCATGTTCAAGTAACTGCGTCAAACTGCGGTAAGTTGCTTGCACGGTTTCTTGTGTGCTGTTCCCCGCCAGCGTGATCCGCACGGGCAGGGTGTTGATGAACATTCCCAGAATTCGCTCAATATCGGCACTGCCTTGCATCCGTCCTGACAAAACTGTCCCGAAGACGACATCATCTCGCCCACTTATTTTTGCCAGAACTTGTGCCAACGCAACATGGAACAGAACGCCGGGGCTAACACTTTGACGGCGTGCCTGTTTGCGAATAGCGTTAGTCAGTGCCGCATTAAGTGGCTTAATGACCTCAGTGACGGGTCTGTCCCCACGGTGAACATCCAATATACCGAAAGGTGTTGTTGGCGTATCCACACTAGCGAGTATTTCCTGAAAATAGGCTTCGTGATCGGGCTTCGGCACACACAAGGATTGGGCGATAAAATGGCGGTACGGTAATACAGGCGGTAATGGCTCAGTACGATAGTGCAGAAGTTCATTGATTTCAGCCATGATGATATTCAGCGATATGTGGTCATTGAGGATATGGTGACAACACAACGCTAACAACCACTCTCCCTGATTCGGATCATAGGTAATATCAGCAGAGAATAGCGGAGCCTGGCTGATATCGAGGCGGTGTTGGGATGGATCTGTCTGTGCCAGCAATTGAGACGATACATCTTCTTTATCGTTATCTGGCACAAACGTATTGATGCGCAGAGAAGCCTGGCGCCAGACAACCTGTACGGGCTGTGTTAAACCCTGCCAGCAGATGGCAGTGCGTAAAATATCATGACGATTAATAACTTGTTGCAAAGCAGCCAGAAAAGCATCAAGACGCTCGCGGGTGTTGAAAGCAAGCAAAAGGTGCAACAGATAAACATCCCCTTGTGTTTGCAGCAGATGATGAAACAGCATACCTTCCTGTAATGATGCAAGTGGATAGATATCCTGAATATTGTTGACACCATGAGGAATAGTCGCCGCGATGGTATCAATCTCATGTTGCGTCAGCGAAACCAGCGGCAGCATATCAGGAGTGATGGCGGTGCAGTCATCAGGGATAAGATTGGGGGGGAGGGTAAAAGTGACCTCATCATCTTGAATGGCCCGCATTATTTTCGCTATTTCCGCCAATGTTGGTGTGGAAAATACAGCACGAATATCAAGGTGCCAGCCTCGATTGCGCAACCGCTCAATCAGGTTGATAACCATCAGAGAATGACCACCGAGTTCAAAGAAATGATCATAACGGCCAACCTTTTTCAGTCCTAATAATGCTTGCCAAATTTCAGCCAGCGCAATTTCCATTTCACCGAGCGGCTCTTCATAAGTATGGGTTGCAATGGATGTCTGATCCGGCATCGGTAGGGCCTGGCGGTTAATCTTGCCATTAGGCGCTAACGGAAAAGCAGGCAGTGTCACAAAGGCGCTGGGCAGCATATAGTCGGCGAGATGTGGTGCGAGTTGCTGGCGCAGTTCTGTCGGTATCAGTTTGGCATTCGGTTCAGCGATCAGATAAGCAATCAGACGTTTATCACCCAGCTTATCTTCGCGGGCAAGCACGATAGCCTCACGCACACCGCGGCATTGCATTAATCGGGTTTCGATTTCTCCTAACTCGATACGGAAGCCGCGCAGCTTAACCTGAAAATCATTGCGGCCGAGGTACTCAATATTGCCGTCAGATCGCCAGCGAGCCAAATCTCCGGTCTTATACATGCGAGCGTTGGGATGTTCACTAAAGGGATCGGCAACAAATTTCTCGGCTGTCAGCGCCGGTTGGTTGGAATAACCCCGGGCGACCCCCATTCCGCCGATATAGATTTCTCCACTTACGCCAACCGGCGCTGGCTGACCAGAGGCATCCAAAATATAAATAAGGGTGTTGGACAGTGGTCGGCCAATCGGAATATTGTTGGTGATAGGCGGAGTACATTGGTTATCTATCACCATTTCTTTATCTATCTGCATAGCGGTAGCCGTGATGGTGATTTCTGTCGGACCATAAGCGTTGAACCAGCGGCAAGATTGGGTTTCCGGGCACGACAGCCAATCCACTAAATAACGGTATTCTACTTTATCCCCCCCCACAATAACGGTACGTATATAGGGGCTGAAACCGACACGTTCAGCTTTCATTTCTTGCGCCCAATGGTGCCAGAAAGCCGTCGGTATATTGATGATCGTTACTTTTTGTTCACGTAAAAAATTAACAAACGTGCTATTCGGTATTTTGATATGAGGTGGTCGCAGAACCAGCGTGGCACCTGATGCCAGAGTAGGAAAAATATCTGACACTGAAATATCAAACGCGAAAGTCACAAATTGCAGAATACGATCCCCCAAGCTAGGTTCACTGATCTGGCAATGAGCATGGATAAGGCTGACAACATTGCGATGTTCCAGCATGACGCCTTTGGGGTTTCCGGTTGAACCCGAGGTATAGATGATATAGGCCAAATGATGAGGCTGAACGCCTGTTTGCAGGCTGTCAGGATTATAATCAGGCTGTTTTTGCAGATTATTTTGATGAATTTCATCGTCCAGCAGCCAGATGGGAATATCTTGCACTGGTAAGCGTGCCTGTAAATGTTTCTGGGTCAGCAATATGGCAGGCTTGCAGTCTGACAACTGATAAATCAGCCGCTCGGCAGGATATGCTGGATCAAGCGGGATATAACCGGCACCTGCTTTTAAGATCCCGAACAGACCAATGATCATATCCAAACCTCGTTCAACCTGAATGGCCACGCGGTCATCAGGGCGTACACCAAAAGCCATCAAACGATGTGCCAGTTGGTTGGCCCGGCAGTTCAGTTCGTCATAACTCAAGGATTGTTCTTCAAAGATCACCGCCGTAGCATCTGGTGTGCGTTGTACCTGAGCTTCGAACAGCTGGTGAATCAGCGTATTATGCGTAAAATCCGCTTGAGGGGCATTGAAATCAATCAATAATTGTTGGCGTTCTGCCACAGACAACACCGGCAGACGGGCAATAGTCTGTGTTTCATTCGTTGTCATGGCAGTCAGTACATGAGTGAGATAACCCACCATGCGTTCAACCGTCGGCCGGTCGAACAGGCTTGATGCATATTCCAGATAACCACTGAGACCCTCCCGGCTTTCGGTCAGTGACAGTGTCAGGTCAAAGTACGCGCTGCGGTGTGGCGGCGCTATCTTTGAGACAGATAAACCCGGTAATTCAAGGGATTGAGTGGGGGTATTGTTCAGGGCCAGCATAACCTGAAAAATGGGGTTGTAGCTTAAGCTGCGTTCGGGTTTTAGGGTTTCCACCAATTGTTCAAAAGGCAGGTCTTGATGTGCATAAGCTGCCAGCGTCTGTTCCCGAACATGGGCAAGCAGATTGGCCACCGGGTTGGCCTGTTCCAGTTTGATGCGTAAAGGCAGGGTATTGACAAAAAAGCCGATCAAGCCTTCAAGGTCACTCAATGAACGATTGGCAACGGGGGTGCCAATGACAACATCATCCTGCCCACTCAAACGGGCCAGCACGATGCTCCAGGCTGCAAGCAACATCATAAATAATGTGGCATCCTGCCGTTGTCCGAGCGCTTTGAGAGCCGACAATAAATCAACATTCAGGTGCACGGGCACATGAGCGCCGGTGTAACTTTGTTCTGGCGGGCGTGGATGATCAATAGGGAGAGTCAGCAATGTCGGTGCGTTTTGCAGTTGTTTCTGCCAGAAATCCCGTTGTGCAGTAAGCACATCACCTTGTAGCCATTTCTGTTGCCAGACGGCATAGTCCGCATACTGGATGGGAAGGTGGGGCAAAGGATTGCCACATTTCCCTTGTGCGGTACGGTAGAGGGCACTCAGTTCGCGGAGCAATATCCCTACTGACCAGCCATCGGTGATGATGTGATGCTGGGTAAGGATCAGCACATGTTCTTTATCAGACAGTTGCAGTAAATGACCTCGGATCATTGGCTCATTAGCGAAATCGAATGGGATTTGTGTTTCAAGTTCCGCTAATTCGTGAATGCGGGCCATACGAGAAATTTCGTCTAGCCCGCGCAGATCCTGACAGGTCAGAGAAAAACCCGTATCGGCATTATCTATGTGTTGGTAAGGTTGGTCATCAATCAGGACAAAACGGGTTCGCAGACTTTCATGTCGGCTAACGAGATGGTCAAGTGCAGACGTAAACGCCGCATGATCGAGATCTCCGCTGAGATGCAGGATTATCGGGATATGATAGGCCAGACTGGCTTTGCTGTTGAGTCTGGCAAGGAACCACAAGCGTTGTTGGGAGAAAGAGAGTGGTAGTGGTTGATTGCGATCGATAGCGGGAATAACGATGTGGGTTGTGACCGGCGTGTCGATGAGCAAGGCAGCCAAATCAGCCAGAACAGGATGGGAAAAGAGTTGCTGCAAATGCAATTCTCGCGCCAGTTTCTGGCGTATTCGTGCGGCAAGCTGAATGGCGAGCAGAGAATGACCACCGAGTTCAAAGAAATGATCATGACGACCGACTTGTTCCAGTTTCAGCAATTGTTGCCAAATGCCGGCCAGCGCTGTTTCTATGTCTCCGATGGGTGCTGCATAATTGCGGGTCGAGAGTGCTGTTTGATCTGGCTCTGGCAGTGCCTGGCGGTCGAGTTTACCGTTAGGGGTTAACGGGAAAGTCGCTAGCGTGACAAAGGCGCTGGGCAGCATATATTCGGCAAGGTGTTGCGCCAGTTGCTGGCGTAGTTCTGCTGGCACCAGTGTCGCATTGGGTTCGGCGAGCAGATAAGCAACCAGGCGCTTTTCATTCGGGATATCTTCTCGGACAATTACAACCGCTTCCCGTACACCGTGACATTGCGCCAGAGTCGTCTCAATTTCGCCAAGTTCGATACGAAAACCACGGATCTTGACCTGAAAATCATTACGGCCAAGGTATTCAATATTACCGTCAGGCAACCAACGCGCCAGATCACCACTTTTGTAGAGGCGGGCATCAGGGCCTGAAGAAAAAGGATCAGCAAGGAAGCGTTCTGCGGTTAGTTCTGGAAGGTTCAGATAACCTCGGGCAACACCGATTCCACCAATGTAAAGCTCCCCTGTAACACCGATTGGCACGGGTTTTTTGTGACTATCAAGCAGATAAATTTGGATATTGGCGATGGGTTTCCCAATCGGTACTCGTCCGATATAACGATCCGGCACGCATTGCCAGGCGGTGACATGAATCGCCGCTTCAGTCGGGCCATATAAATTGTGTAACTGGCAGTGAGCAAAATGAGACAGACATTTCTGCTGTAAAGCATAAGGAAATTCTTCACCACTGCATAAAATATGACGTAAGGAAGGACAACAACCGGCAGGAATGGCATGAACAAATTGCTGTAGCATGGCAGGCACGAAGTAGAGAAGAGTAATCTGGCGTTTTTCTATCTCAGACCGTAAATAGTGCGGATCTTTATGACCATCGGGACGAGCCAGAATTAATTGTGCCCCAGACATCAGGGGCGGGAATAGCTCCCAAACGGAAACATCAAAACTAAAGGGTGTTTTCTGCAAGACCCGATCCTGCGGGGTTAATTGATAAGTCTTCTGTGACCAGAGCAGACCATTCACAACCCCGCGATGTTCATTCATTACCCCTTTGGGCAGGCCTGTTGAACCCGAGGTATAAATCACATAAGCCAGATGGCGTGAGGTTAGGTCAAGCACTTGAGGGTCAGGGTTGCTATCTGGCATGTCGGCACTAAGAAATGCAAGATGGTTGAGATCCACAATGGGGACGTTGGTCAGGCGATTGATTAACGTTGTTTGGGTGAATAAAGTTTGGGTGAGCAAGGCAACGGGAGCGGCATCTTCAAGTATATAAGCCAGTCGTTCGGCTGGATAGTTTGGGTCGAGCGGAACATAGGCCCCGCCAGCCTTAAGGATAGCGAGTAATCCCACCATCATAACCGGACTGCGTTCAGAACAAATCGCCACCCGATCATCCGGGCGGACACCCAGGGTAATCAGATAATGCGCTAAACAATTGGCTTGACGGTTCAGTTCAACATAACTCAATGATTGCTCTTCAAAGATGACAGCAATCGCATCGGGATTTTGCTGTACTTGCTTTTCAAACAGTTGGTGAATAAATGCATCTTGTGGGACGTCGGTTGCTGTATTTTGAGAGAATACAAGGTCTGGAGAAGATGGGAGCGCGTTAAAATCCACCAGCACTTGTTGACGTTCTGCATTGGACAAAATCGGAATAGCCAAAACTGGCTGGTGGGGGGCGGTTTCCAGCGCTTCGAGTAGCCCCGTCAGGGCAGTGGTCATATAGCCGATCAGCCGAATCGGATCGATGCCCGATACGGTTTGAGCAACCAAACTAAATCCATCGCCCCAATCATCAACAAATAAACCGATAGGATAATTGATCCTCTCTTCTTCCATCAGCAGACGCACACCTTCCCATTTAGCCAGGGTAATATCCGCCTGGCTATGACGATAATTGAGTAGTGTGTTAAAGAGCGGCAAAGGGGGTAACACGCGGCTGCAATGTTGCGCCAGTGTCAGTGTTGCCTGTTCATGTTCCAGCAAGTTCATCAAATTGAGGTAGGTTTCTTGAACGATCGCCTGTGCACTATTATCTGTCAGTCCGATCCGAATGGGCAACGTATTGATAAGCAGCCCCATCATATGATCAATGCCGGTACTGCCCTGCATACGTCCCAACAATACCGTACCAAAGACGACATCGTCGTGCCCACTGGTTTTTGCCAGCACCAGCGCCAAAGCAACATGAAACAATATACTGGGGCTGACACCCTGACGACGGGCTTGTGTGCGAATAGCTCTGGACAGTGCCGCATCCAGTGGCTGTTTGGCCTCGGTTATCTGCTTATCCTCACTGTGAATATCCAGTATCCCGAAAGGCGCTGTGGGTGCATCTATGTCAGAGAGTATTTTACGGAAATAGGCTTCATGATCTGACGTCGGCCAATGCAGGCATTGGGCCACAAAATGACGATAAGGCAATATTGGGGGTAATTTTACAGAATGACGATGGTCAGGATATCCCTTTTCGCTATGGTCGGGTGATAATAGATCAATTTCATCAATGATACGTTCCAGTGTTATATGATCACAGACTAAATGATGGATGCATAAAACCAGTAACCACTCATCCTGATGCGGGTCATAGGCGATGTCAGCGGAAAATAGTGGTGCCTGACTCACATCAAGGCGGTAGTGATGGGGATCGGTACGCGCCAGTAATTGGCGAGGAATATCCTGCCCGTCATCGGCTAAGAATGTCTTGATGTTCAAAGATGCCTGTCGCCAGACAATCTGCACCGGTTGTGCTAACCCCTGCCAGTAGATTGACGTGTGCAGAATATCGTGACGGTTAATGACCCGTTGTAAGGTTGTCAGAAAGGTATCGAGCCGTTCGCGGGTGTCGAAGGTGAGCAACTCGCGTAACAGATAAGTATCACCTTGTTTTTGTAGCAGATGATGGAACAAAATACCTTCCTGTAGCGGTGCAAGAGGATAGATATCCTGAATATTGGCCGCACCACCAGGAATAGTGGCAGCGATGGCATTAATCTCGTGCCGGGACAGGGAAACTAAAGTCAACATGTCGGAGGTAATGGCAGTACAGCCTTCTGGAATGAGATTAGGTGGTACTGTGAACACAGTTGCATTTTCTTGCGCGGTATTCCCTTGAACGGTATCTTTTTGAACCGACAGTAGCGCTTTAGCCATCTCTTTCAATACGGGTTTGGTGAATACATTCTGAATGTCAAGAGACCACCCCAATTCACGAAGTTTTTCGATCAGACCAATGGCTGTCAGCGAGTGCCCGCCAAGCTCGAAAAAGTGATCGCAGCGGCTGACATATTTCACGCCGAGCAACATTTGCCAAATTTGACTCAGGAGAGTTTCTGCTTCGCCTATGGGGGGTTGGTAACTGCGTGTGACGATTGCCGTATGATCGGGTTTGGGAAGAGCCTGACGGTCAAGTTTGCCATTGGGCGTGAGTGGGAAGGCATCGAGTGTCACGAAGGCACCGGGTATCATGTATTCAGCCAGGTGTTGTGCGAGTTGCTGCCTTAATGTCATGGGTTCCAGTTCAACACCGGTCTTCGGTAACAAGTAGGCGATTAGCTGTTTTGATACCGGACTGTTTTCACAAGGTAATTTTTCACAAGGCAGTACCAAAGCCTCACGTACGCCGTGGCATTGCCGCAGCCTTGCTTCGATCTCTCCCGGCTCAATGCGGAAACCACGCAGTTTGATCTGGAAATCATTACGGCCGAGATATTCAATTTTGCCATCGGGTAGCCAACGCCCCAGATCCCCGCTTTTGTACATACGCGCATTGTGCTCAGAAGAGAACGGATTAATGAGGAAACGTTCGGCAGTGAGTTCGGGACGGTTCAGGTAACCACGGGCAACGCCGACGCCCGCGATATATATTTCTCCTGCCACTCCCCACGGAACGGGTTGGCCGTGCCTGTCAAGGATATAGATCTGGGTATTGGCGATGGGACGACCAATCGGCGGGGCATTATCTCCCTGACTTTCACATTGGCAAAGAGTAGCACAAACAGTGGCTTCCGTCGGGCCATATGCATTGATCATCTGTCGTCCTGATGCCCAGCGTTTGGTCAGCGTAGGCGGACAGGCTTCTCCTCCCACCATTAAGGTTTGCAGGGTTGCCGGAAGCGAGTCCATCGTTGCCAGAGCCGTGGGGGACAAGAGGGCATGAGTCATGGTGTGAGTCTCTAAATAGTGAGACAGGGTTGTTCCCGGCAGCAGGTTCTCCCGCCTGGCAAGGTAAAGGCGACCGCCCGCCAGTAGAGCCATGCCGAATTCCCAAATACAGGCATCGAAACTGTTTGAGGCAAACTGCAAGATCCGGCTGTCTGGCGTGATGGAGAGTCGGTCTTGCTGGGTGGTAATCAGGTTACACAAACTGCGATGTTCGATCATGACCCCTTTGGGTTGCCCTGTGGAGCCGGAGGTATAGATAACATAAGCCAGATGACGGGAGGTGAGTCCTAATGACGGGGCTTCTGGGTTTTCTTCCGATCTTCCATCCAAAACAGGATCGTCTGGAATATCCAGTAGAATGACAGGCAGGTGACTGTTCCCTATTCCTGTCATCGTTGTTTGAGTCATCAGCGCCACGGGGGCTGAGTCATTGAGCATATAGGTCAGCCGCGAGGTTGGATAAGTCGGGTCAAGGGGAACGAAAGCGCCACCGGCCTTGAGGATACCTAATAAACCGACCACCATTTCCAGACTACGTTCAATACAAATTGCCACCCGATCATCAGGACGCACGCCGAGAGCAATCAGATGATACGCCAGACGGTTGGCGCGTTTGTTCAGTTCATCGTAGCTCAGAGATTGCTCTTCAAAAACCACGGCGGTGGCATCGGGTGTACGCCGCACTTGTGCTTCGAACAGTTGATGAATCAGCGTATCTTGCGGGAACTCGGTTTGAGTGGCATTGAAATCCCTTAATACCTGCTGGCGTTCGATATCGGGCAGGATTGGCAGATTGACTATTTTTGTCTGCGTAAGAGAAGGGATCTCCAGAGAAGTGAGAGCGGCGTCAAGCAGGACAGCAAGACGAGAGCGGAGCGCCGTAACCTCCGGGGTACTCAGATAATCAGGAGAAAAATAGAACTCAATGGAAACCGGAGAATAGGTATCTTCAGGGCGTGCGGTGTTTGTGTATTGCTTCATTCTGACACAAAGAGGATAGGGAGTGCCGGAACGCAGGTCGAACTGTTTGGCGCTGACGTTTTCTCCTTCTATATGCAAATTAGCTTTAAACGGTTCGAGAGATAAAGTCACGTCAAATAATCGCGCATTTCCGACTTGTTGCCGCGAGTGTATTTGTCGGTTGAGTTCTGCGATGGGAAAACGGTCATGTTCATGACAAAGACTCATTTCGGTTGCGGCTTTGCGCATGACATCACGAAACGTATCTTCCGGTGAAAGGGTGATACCAATAGGGATCACGGATGCGAACATACCCATCGTGTACTTTTGTCGCGTATTTTTGCGGTTGTGCACGGGAACACCAATGACAATTTCATTGACATCGGTGACTCGGGTGAAATAGCAGGCCAGAATGGCATACATGAAATGCAGGAAGGGCAATCCCTGTCCGCCCGCTACGTTTTCGATACGTTTAAAAAGAGCATGGTCGATTGACCAAATGACAGGCTGGGCAGCCGCAGGTTTGGTTTGTTTATGGCCCGTCGTGTTAGTGCAATTGACAGGCTGGAGCAAGGGAGGCGGCGGGTTTTCATAGCGCTTCAACCAAAATTGCCTATCGTGTGAGTAGTGTTCGGAAGCAAGATAATTGAGGTTATCCGTAATAAAATCCAGATAAGAATGAGCGGAGTTGTTCAGGGTTTCTCCTTTCATCAGGCGGTTATAGGCATCGATAACCTTGTTGATGAGGATGAACATACCCGTGCCATCAATGACTAAATGATGACAGCAAAATTGCCAGTACCGACAGGTATTGCTGACCCGCAATAATCTGGAACGCCACAGTGTCTCGTTCAGGCGAAATGGATGCATGAACTCGTCATCCATGTATTGTTTTACTTTGGTTTCAGCCTCTGGATGCAATGAAAAATCCTGTATATCTATAGCTACCGGGAGAGAATGCACCACTTTTTGCCTGGGTAAAGCGTGGGTGTTGAGAAACTGCAACCGCAGAGTGTCATGACAATAAACAACGGATTCAAAGGCACGGGCAAATAATGCTTCATTCAATTCTCCTTCAATGCAGATAAAAATGCTGAGGTTGTAGTTGGAAGAATTGGGATGAATAGCCTGATCAAACCAGATGGCTTGCTGGGGAGAACTAAGGGGATAAGAACTAAGAGGAGAGGTAGACAAGGAGAGAGAATGGTTATGACAAGCGTCTGAAGAAGTTTGTGAAGAATTTTTGTGTAACATTTTCATTACTCCTTTGTAGTTATTTGATTTTTATTTGTTGCATCCGTTTGAAAGTAAATTAAACACCGCCTGTAACTGTTTTTTTGTAAAAATGAACTGATTATCGATAATCTGGTGGTTTTTTATGCTAAAATACACGCTTGATAGTAACATTTTGAAATTAAATTAACTGAAATAAATACCGTGTGTCGATATTTTTTGTAGCTTAAATGTTAATGTTAATGTTGAATGCGGATGCTATAGCGGATGGTTGAAGAGGAGTATCAGGATAAGATGGAAGTTATCCCGCCAGATTGACGGGTTTATCAGAAAAATAACAGCTACCGTACCAGTTCACGAATAATGATCGCCAAATGGTCAAACATTTCACCAAATAACCGCTCAGTGAATGGCACCAATGTTGGAAATAACAGGGAAAGCGTGAAAATCCCCACTGTCAGCGTTAATGGAAAACCGACCACAAATACAGAAAGTTGGGGTGTCATGCGGTTTAACATGCCCAGAGAAAAATTCAGAACCAGAAGTAGGGTAATCATTGGCATTGCCAGCATCATGCCATTGATAAAAATCAGGCTGGCACTTTGGGATAGCAGTAAGAAACCCTTTGGATTCAATTGGGTTGATTGAATGGGAATAGAATAAAATGTATCGGCCAGAATTGATAATAGCCATAAATGCCCATCAAAAGCTAGGAACAGCAACATCATCATCATATTGAGGATGCGGGCTAAGATAGGCATATTCGGGCCACCGGTAGGATCAAAAAAAGTGGCGAATGAAAGTCCCATTTGTAAGCCGAGTACTTCACCTGCATGACGCACTACGGCAAAGGCGATCTGCATGGTCAATCCCAGGGCCATACCAATCAATACTTGTTGTATCAAAACCCAAATTCCGGCAACAGAAAAAATCGGAATTTGCGGGGAAGGAAGGGTTGGAACGAGTAACGCTGTGATCACTAAGGCCAAGCCAATTTTAACGTTTATCGGTATCTGTTTTTCACTGAAAATGGGGGCGGTGCTGAACAAGGCCAACAGGCGCACCATTGGCCAGAAAAAATCACTGACAAGGCGGGAAAGTGTTTCACTATCAAACGGGATCATAATTAACCGATGATAGCCGGAATACTGCTAAACAGCGTGCGCATGTAATCCAGCAATAAATTTAACATCCAGGGTCCGGCAGTGACGATAGTCACGAAGACGGCCAGGATTTTTGGAATAAACGATAAGGTCATCTCGTTTACCTGAGTTGCCGCCTGTAATAAGCTGATAATTAAGCCACTAATTAAGGCGGATAAAAGGGGAGGGGCGGCCAGTGCTAACGCCACTTTCATCGCCTCAACACCGAGGGCCATTACCGATTCTGGAGTCATAATTTCCTTAAACCGCTTTTTGATCTTTATTCCAATAAGATTTCACGTTAGATATAAAGTTGTTGATTAAACATAAAAACTTTGTGCCAGTGAACCCAGCAAGAGTTGCCAGCCATCGACCAGAACAAACAGCATAAGTTTGAACGGCAATGAAATGGTAGCGGGCGGAACCATCATCATCCCCAACGCCATCAAGACACTGGCAACAACCAGATCGATGATCAGGAACGGAATGAAGAGCGTAAAGCCAATCTGGAATGCGGTTTTCAATTCACTGGTAATAAATGCGGGAACGAGCACGCGCATTGGAACTGAATCCGCCGTTTCAAATGCCCCCTGATCTGCCAAGCGGGCAAACAGTGCCAAATCATTTTCCCGTGTCTGGCGTAACATGAATTGGCGCAGGGGTTTGGCACCTTGATCCAGTGCGACTTCCAGCGTGATTTTATCCTCGCTGTAGGGCAGATAAGCGTTTTGATAAACTTTATCAAATACCGGCGCCATGATAAAAAAAGTCATAAACAACGCCAAACCCAACATAACCTGATTAGGCGGGGCAGAAGGTGTTCCCAGCGCATTGCGCAGCAAACCCAGTACAATGATGATGCGGGTAAAACTGGTCATCATTAGCAGGGCAGCTGGGATGAACCCCAGTGCTGTGATGAAAATCAGGGTTTGGACTGGCAATGACCAACTTTGTCCACCATTGGCTAAGGGCTGGCTGATGATACCAGGAAACTCAGCCGCCGCGTTCATAGGGAACAGTGGCAGCAGGAGCACCATAAACAGAGTCGTCAAACGCATGGGATAAAGCCGTGAAACCAATTTCTTGCCTGTCATAAAAACGCTATTTTTCATCATCGTCCTTGTTATTCTTGCTTTTTCTGGAGTGTCTTTTTTAGCATCTGTCCAAATGGCAGCGGCTTGAGCGCGGGTTCCTTGTCCACGTTGTCAGGTGGTGCAGGCATTTGATGCAGCATACTGATCTGTTGGGATGTGACGCCCAAAACCAGCCAGTTATCCTCAACTTCTACCACGACGACCCGTTCTTTCGGTCCAAGGGCGCAGCTTGCCTTAACGTTTAGCAAACGATGATTTTTGCTTTTGGCAGGGGAAAAACCCAAACGGCGAACTAGCCATGTTATGAAGAAAATCAGCAATAAAATGCCGCCCAGGGCACTGCTGACTTGCATCAGCGTTTGGCTGGCCGAAAGAGGGGCCTGTTTGATCGTATTGACATGAACATGGCTGGCTGCCGTGTTAACAGGTGCAGCATCAGATGCCGCACCAGACTGAAAAGACGTATGAACGGAGGGCTGGTTCGCCATCATAGTTAACGACTCAAGCGACGCATACGCTCAGAAGGCGTGATGATATCTGTAATACGGATACCGTATTTATCCGATACGACAACCACTTCTCCCTGCGCGATCAAATAACCATTAATCAGAATATCCAATGGTTCCCCCGCCAAACCATCAAGAGGAACGACTGAGCCTTGTGACAGTCTCAACAGTTGTTTGATGGTCATTTTAGTACGGCCTAGCTCGACAGAGAGCTTGACCGGAATATCCATGATCAAATCAATATCGGAAAGCTGTGCCAACGCATCCTGTGCTTCCAGGTTCTCAAATATTGACGCGCCGCCGTCAGAGGTTTGCTGTGCGGCCTGTTGTTCCAGCGCTTCCGCCCACATATCTTCAGTCGAGCTGGTATCTGTAGGTTGTTTAGCATCACTCATTGGGCTTTTCCTCATCCAGAGCAGTTAAAACAGGGTTAATCAGGTGTTCAACACGCAGGGCATATTGCCCGTTTAGTGTTCCATATTGACTGGTGAGCACAGGCACACCATCAACGTGAACGATCAGGCGTTCAGGTTTTTCAATCGGCAAGATATCGCCTCTTTTCAATTGAAGGATTTTTGACAGCCGCAGAGGAATATCAACAAAGTTTGCCACCAGCTCTAATTCTGAATGTTGAACTTGCTTCACTAAACTTTCACGCCACTGGCTCTCTTCCTGACGCACATTTTCCACAGGGGGATTGGTCAGGCGCTCGCGCAGCGGTTCGATCATGGCGAATGGAATACAGATATTGAATTCCCCGGTCAATGCCCCGATCTCTACCTGGAACGGGGTGGTCACCACGATGTCATTCGGTGACGTGGTGATATTGGTGAATTTCACCTGCGTCTCGGAACGCACGTATTCCACTTCAAGTTTAAAGATGGAATCCCAGGCGTCACGATAGGCATCCAGTGCCAGTTTCAGCATCCGGTTAATGATCCGTTGTTCGGTATGGGTAAATTCACGACCTTCCACTTTGGTTGGAAAACGGCCATCCCCGCCAAACAGGTTATCAACAGCGATATAAACTAAGCTAGGCTCGAAAGCGAATAGTGCAGTGCCCCTCAATGGTTTCAGGTGAACCAGATTGAGGTTGGTTGGCACAGCCAAATTGCGGGCAAATTCGAGGTAAGGCTGAACTTTGATAGCGCCGACCGTAATATCCGGGCTACGGCGCAGCATGTTAAACAACCCCATCCTGAACTGGCGGGCAAAACGTTCGTTGATGATTTCCAGTGACTGCAAACGCTCGCGTACAACACGGCGTTGGGTATTGGGATCGTAAGGGCGAACCTCACTTTCTTGGGACGCAGCTTGTTCTGCGTCATCAGCAGAGGCACTGTCACCATTGAGCAGAGCATCGATCTCTGCTTGTGAAAGAATATTGTCGCTCATTGTGATTATCGCAGAATAAACGTGGTAAATAACACATCGGTGATTTCCTGATCGGGTTCACCGGGTATTAGTGTCGGGTGTAGTGCCTGTTTGATATCTGCTACCAAACGCATCTTACCGTCATCTTTTGCCAGATCAGCCGCTTTCTGACGAGATAATAGCAGCAACATACGACTACGAACTTCGGGCAGATATGCATGAAAGCGCTGACGGGTTTTCTCGTCAGTCAAACGCAATGTGATGCCAACGTACAGCACACGATCGAAATGCGCTTCGTTGTCGATCAAATTGACGGTAAATGGTTCCAGAGTCATAAATACGGGGGCGTCAATGACCTTGGTTTTTTCTGTACTGTTGTTGGTTGACTGGTTCATTACCCACCAGCTATACCCTCCGATGGCAACACCAAGAACAGCAATCAGTATTAACAGTATCATCCAAATTGGATTTTTGCGTTTATGCTCGTAGCTATAATCAGACATGGACAGATAAATTCCTGTTTTCTGTTGCAAATAAGTCACCGCTCATTCCGTGGCGGAGTCCCTATCCATCAAAATCGATATCAATTATCCCGCGTCTTTGTTCCGGCAATGGCTGGAACAAACGAGGAAAAAACCATTAACTCGCACGTTTGTTATCGATCCATTTTCGTTTTATTCCGATGCCTCACGAAATTAGGCTTAATATTTAGGTGAATAATCAGGCGAAAGTATCAATGCCTCCTCGGATCGAGGTGAGTTGCTGAGGGGTTACCCTGATGGCTGATATCTGAGAGGCTGTGCGCCCTGTCGCGGCTGCTAAACCAGACGCTTGCGTTTCAGCATGGGGATTGGAATGGCTGTTCGGGTTATTGGCATGATCATGAGCCAAGTGCTCTTGCTGCCCGCTTCCCTGAGCATTACTGTTAATGCTGCTTTGCGCCAGTTGAATGCCATTTTCAGCCAGTGCATGGCGTAATCCGGGTAATGCGGCTTCCAGCGCCGCACGAACATTCTGATGGGCGGAAACAAAATGTAAGTGAGCCTGATTGTCTTCAACGTTCATACGGATATGCAGCGCCCCCAGCTCTTGAGGATGTAAGCGGAGTTCAGCCTGTTGCAATCCATTACGATTAAAAAACAGCACATGTTGATTGAGTTGTTGTTGCCACTCTTCACTGCCAAGGTGAGCATTTAATAAAGGTGTTGTTGCACTGTTCAGCGGAAATTGCCCTGTCGGGTGTTGCCCTACTGAAAATAGGGAAGGGGTTGCCAATACCATCGGTGAGTCGATAGACGTTGTTTCTGTCGTGGAGGCTGTTAAGGCAAGGCCGGCCTGACTGGCCATCTGGAGCAGATTTGACTCTTTGCTATTGCCTGAATCGGTGTTTTTAAGAGTATGTTCAGATTCGGTTTTGTTATGGGTGGCAAAGTGATTAGCGGCCTGTCTGATTTGTCCGGCCAGCGGTGCCAATTCAGATTGAAGATTGGCAGAGTCTTCTGCCTTAGTATTCAGGGGGATATCCTGTTTAGCAGAAAGCTGAATGCCTTTATCTTGTTCACTGACTTTAGATTGTTCAGCAAGGTTGGTGTCAGTTAGCCGGCTAATTTCGGTATTTCTGTCCAAAAGTGTGTCAACCGTGCTGCCTTCGCTATCCAGCCATTCATTTTTCAGTAAGACATCTTCTGATGAAGAATTCCCCAATAATGTATTTTCTAACGATCCATTGCCCATCAAACCCTGTGAGTTTTCAGCAAGAAGCGCGGAATGGGGATCAGAGTTAAGCAGCCCGGCAAGCTGGATGGGGATCGCCGCACTTAATGCTTCGGCTGATAAGAGATCTTCATCTTTTAATACAGCAAATTTGGCACTGTTTTCTTGCGGTGCTGTTTCTACCGGTGATTTATCCTTGACCACACTGTTATCTGACACGACGGCCAATTGCGGCCAGTTGTTTTCTGCTGTTTTATCAGCGGTGGATTTTTCCTCTTTCAGACTATTTTTATCCGCCTGAGTAATGGGCTTATGCATAGCGGCTGTTTCTGCATTGAGAAGTTGCCCAAATTGAGAAGAATGGTGACCGATCACGGCATTATTCAGAGTCGGTTGACTTTTATCCGTACCTTTGTCTGTGAATTTTAAATCAGTAGGCAAAAGAGTGAGGTTCATTGTTTCATTCTCCGTTGTGCACCGCGTTGTGCGTACTCATCCATTTGTTTTTGCTCCATGCGATTTTGGTGTAACTTCAAATTATGCTCTGCCCGCTGTTGCAGAGTGTCGAAGGCATTCAGGCGTTGCTGTTTTTCCTGCCATTGTGACATGGCTTGCTCAAGACGTTTTTTCCATTGATTGAGTTGTAATCTGTGCTGTTCAATGGCCATTTCCAGCGTTTTCATAAATTGCTGGTAATTTTGCCAGGTCGAGCAGGACATACCATTGCTAAGTGTGTTATTCAGACGGGTACGATACTCATCCTGATAATTCATTAACGCCGTGAGTTGTTGTTCCATTTGTTGGTGATTTTGCCGAATCTGTGCAAGTTGCGATGCCGCTTTTTCTGCCGCATCCTGGGCAAGTTCACGCAAAGTTTTGAGAGGGGAGTGTTGTTGCATGTATTTCCTCGTTTTAATCACCAAACAGACGCGTTACTGAATGACATCAATAGTAAAGTTATATCGGCATCGTATCGATAAACGTTATACCCCTTGGCAAAAGTATTTTTCTGTTAATTTCCCCTTGGTAAAATATTATGTTGGCAATAATTGTTGAAGCTGAGTACAGGCCTTATCGTATTCGCTATGCTCGTCAATGCTTTGTTGCAGGAATTGGGACATATGAGGATAAAGCTCAATCGCTCTGTCAAGCAGGGGATCACTGCCCGCAGCATATGCGCCGACGTTAATCAAATCTCGGTTACGTTGATAGCTGGAAAGTAACTGTTTGAAATGTTGTACCCGCCGATAATGGGTATTGTCGATCAGCGCGGTCATGGCACGACTGATAGAAGCCTCAATATCAATAGCAGGATAATGCCCCGATTCCGCCAGTGAACGTGATAGCACGATATGACCATCCAGAATGGCTCGCGCCGCATCGGCAATCGGATCTTGCTGGTCATCACCTTCTGTCAACACGGTGTAAAATGCCGTAATGGAGCCACCATCACTGACACCATTTCCGGCTCTTTCCACCAGTGCCGGTAACTTGGCAAATACAGACGGGGGATAACCTTTAGTTGCCGGTGGTTCGCCGATAGCCAGCGCAATTTCACGCTGTGCCATGCTGTAACGGGTCAGGGAATCCATGATCAACAAGACATGTTTGCCTCTGTCGCGGAAATCTTCGGCGATGCGCGTGGCATAAGCGGCACCTTGCATCCTCAGCAAAGGTGAAACGTCGGCGGGAGCGGCAACGACGACTGAGCGGGATAATCCCTCCGTACCCAAAATATTTTCGATAAAGTCTTTAACTTCACGGCCACGCTCACCAATTAATCCCACAACGATCACATCGGCTTGGGTATAACGCGCCATCATACCAAGCAGCACACTTTTACCGACGCCGGAGCCGGCAAATAATCCCATACGTTGCCCACGGCCCACGGTCAGCAGGGCATTGATGGCACGGACGCCAACGTCCAATACATTGCTGATAGGGGTTCTTTGCAGGGGATTAAATGGCGTCGTTGTCAAAGGGGCACGATAACCTGTATCAGGGGCAGGTAAACCATCAAGTGGCCGGCCTGCACCATCCAGAACCCTGCCGAGTAATTCCGCTCCCAGAGGCAAGCGGCGTCTGGCACCCGCCTCTTCGCCATAAGAACGGGCATAGACGCGAGCGCCCGGCACAATACCTTCCAATTCTTCCAGTGGCATCAGCAACAGTTTTTCGCCATTGAAGCCGACGACTTCACTTTCAACCTCTTCAATGGTGTTGCCATTTTGGCGCTCGATCAGGCAGGTAGCGCCGAGGGGCATATGTAAGCCAATGGCTTCCAGTACCAAGCCTGTGGCGCGGGTCAGGCGTCCGTAGCGACGCACTTTTGGGGTTTTTTCCAGTCGTTTCTCCAAGGAATCCAGCGTTGTCAGCCAGCGACCCAATCTTGCCGTCATCACAATTCTCCCGGTGCTGCCAGACGACACATTTCATGCCAGCGGGTAGCTAAACTGGCGTCCATATCCCCTTCATCGGCGCTGACTTTACAGCCGCCCGGATGCAGTTTGTTATCCGCAACTAAACGCCAGCCGTGTAGCGCCAAAACTTCCCCCAGTTGCTGTTCAACCAGCGGGATATTTTGTGGATGGATACGCAATTGGGGTTTGCCGCTGAACATAGGTTCTTGCTGGATAAATTCGCGGATTTGGTTCAGCAGGGCGGTGCCATCACAAACCGCAGGTTGCCCCAGAATATGGTGAGCCGCAGTCAATGCAAGTTGCATCAGGCGGGAAGCAATCACGGTATCCAACCCATCCAGTGAATGGCTAAAGTCTGTTAGCAAGGTTTTCCACTGATCAGTAATAACTTGCTGTTGTTGTCTGGTTTCCTGCAAACCTTGTTCCAGTCCGGCTTGGCGGCCTTCCTGAACCCCTTGTTCATAGCCTTGTATCTGGCCTTCTGCAAAACCCTGTGCATGACCAGCATGACGCGCCTGCTCTTTTAGCTCGTCCAGTATTCTTGCTTGTTCCCGCAGCCGATCTTGTTCGCTTGGCTGTTGTTTCTCATCTATGGGTTCCAGTTTTGCTCGCAGAGTTTCCCACTGAGTCAATTCGCCCGGCTGCCACGGCCGCCAGTTGCCATTATTCGACTTATCAGACATAGGTATCGTCACCACCGGTTAGGAGCATTTCGCCACTTTCTGCCAGACGACGAACAACAAGCAGGATGGCTTTCTGTTCAGCTTCCACTTGAGACATCCGCACAGGGCCACGATTTGCCAAATCATCGCGCATGATTTCAGCCGCCCGCTGCGACATATTATTGAGGAAGTGATCGCGCAATGCCTGATCGCAACCTTTCAATGCCACCAGCAAGGAATCGGTGGTAATCTCCTGCAACAGACGCTGGATACTGCGATCGTCCACGCTGATAAGGTTTTCGAACAGGAACATCTCATCAATGATCTTCTGTGCCAGTTCGTTATCATAGGAACGAACTGCGTCAATGACACCTTCTTCCTGTTGGCTTTTCATCAAGTTGATGATTTCTGCCGCTGTACGAATACCCCCCATCTTGCTGCGTTTCAGGTTCTGACCATCCAGCAGGTTATTCAGGACTTCCGTCAATTCCGCTAACGCGGAGGGTTGGACACCACCAAAAGTAGCGATACGCAACATGACATCGTTACGCAGGCGGTCATCAAACAGGGCGAGGATATCAGCGGCCTGACCCCGGCTCAGGTGAACCAGAATGGTGGCAATGATCTGCGGATGTTCATCGCGGATCATATCGGCTGCCATCTGTGGCTCCATAAAGTTAAGCGTTTCGATGCCGGTCGTGGTATCACGGGACTCCAGGATATCCTCAAGCAGGCTGGAAGCCCGCTCTTCCCCCAATGCCTTAATCAGTACGTTGCGCAGATAGTCGTTGGCGTTGATGCTGAGGGCTGTAAATTGTCCCGCATCTTCTTCAAACTCTGCCAGCACTTCAACCAGTTGTTGATTGGAGACTTGTTTCATCCCCGCCATCGCAACACTCAGTTGTTGTACTTCGCGGGAATTCAGGTGCTTGAACACCTCGGCCGCCTGATCTTCTCCCAGGGTCATTAACATGACGGCACTTCTTTCTGTTCCTGTCAGGCTCATTGTTCGTTACTCATCCATTGACGGATCACCAGCGCGACGACGCGGGGATCTTTTTCTGCAAGTTCGCGCAGACGCTGGCTTTGAAGCTCAACATTGACCCGCTGGCGAGCCATGTTACGGCGCATTTTTTCGTCCAATTCAGGATTGGTTTCTGTATGCTGTTTCAGTTGTTTCTTTTGTGCTTCCTGCGCCGCTTTTTCCGCAGCACGTTTTTTAGCGATTTGTGGCACGACCATCTTACGCCACAGTAGCCATGCAACCAGTACCAACAGTAACCAACGACCTGCTTCTAACAGTTTTTCCAGCAGGGCAGGGTGCTGCCAGAACGGCAAAGGTTCTATCACTTCGGTGGTGTCATTGAACGGTGTGTTAACCACATTCAGGCTATCGCCACGGTCAGCAGAGAAGCCCATGGCTTCACGAGTCAATGCTTCGATTTGTGATAGCTGTTCTGGTGTCAGCGCTTGTGTTTCAGGGCCATTCTCTCCCTTCACGGTGGCATAGTTGACCACAACGGCAACCGAAAGGCGTTCCACTGCGCCAGCCTGCAATTGGGTATGACGAATGGTGCGATCTACTTCATAGTTAGTGGTTTCGTCATAACGGTTATTGCGGTTGTTGCTTAACATACGCTCGTAACTATTGTTTTTGTTAGCGTTACTGCGCTGTTGGTCAGTTTTTTCATCACCGTTGTTTTTGGCATTTGTGTTCGGTTTTTCGATTGGTGCACTTGGTGCAGCACTTGGCTGATTTGACAGCGCACCCGGTACGCCACCGACTAATGGCCCGCCGCTTTGCTCGTTGGTGCTGCTCTGCTTAGAACGGACAGCAGCCTGATTCGGTGGCTGATTAGGTTTATATTCTTCAGCTGTTTCTTCTCGTCGGGAGAAATCAATTTGTGCAGTGACCTGAGCATGAACGTTGCCACGGCCAACCACAGGGGCCAGAATGGTTTCAATTCGATGTTGGAAACGGTTTTCCACTTCTTGTGTATATTTCAACTGAGTGGTATTCAAATCACGGCTGGTTGCATCGCTTTGTGTCAGTAAGCGCCCAGATTGATCCACAATCGTGACATTGCTTGCCGGTAAGCCGGCAACACTACTGGAAACCATATGCACGATGGCATTGATTTGCCCTTCATCCAGCACCCGGCCTTGCAGCAATCCTACTGTCACCGAGGCTGAGGGTGATTTTTGTTCACGAACAAACAAAGACGGCTTAGGCAGCGCCAGATGGACACGGGCGCTCTGGACTGGGCCAAGTGATTCCACGGTGCGAGCCAACTCACCTTCCAGCGCACGTTGGTAATTGACCTGCTCACTGAACTGGCTGATGCCGAATTTTTCTTTATCCAAGAGTTCGAAACCCGCAGTGCCCCCTTTGGGCAATCCTTGTTGTGCCAGTTTCAGACGTGTTTCATGCACCTTATCGGTAGGTATCATGAGCGCAGCGCCGTTCTCGGCAAAACGGTAAGGGATATTCATTTGGGTTAATTGCGTAACAATCTCGCCACCATCCTTATCGCTCAGATTGCTGTAAAGCACCCGATAGTCGGGGCTGCGCAACCAGAGAAACAGGGCGATAACGATAGCGATGGCAGCAGAGCCAGCAACTAATAACGGAACTTTTGGATCAGCTTTTATCCTGCTGATAATAGCGTTGAAGCCTTTATTTTGGTTTTCAACGTCGGTTGTTGCTGCACTCATAGACGATCCTTGCCTTGCTGGTCAACATGAATACTAAAAGCGTGGCGTAACAAAACAGACTCCCCATACGCAAGCGAAAAGATTCTTCCTATTATTAATCCCATCATTATTCGCTGTTCACACCTCTTTTAATGGCACAATAAGCTTCGAATTTTTACTTCAATTACCCGCTTTAGTTTAGAAAGGCTATGTTACGGTGGCAGTCGTGGAAAACTGTCAACCAGGCTACGGCTAATATGGCACTTAATCACATAATCAATAGGGTGATTTAACGCGAGGTTTTTATGTCAATTCCGGCAATTGAAGGTGTACTGCAACAGATGCAGGTTCAGGCGTTACAAGCAGCAAACATTGCCAAACCCATGCCAATACAAGGCAGTTTTGCCAGCCAACTGACGACGGCAGTGGAAAAAATAAACCAAAACCGCCTGAGTGCGACGAAGCAGGCACAAGATTTCACCCTGGGCGTACCCGGTGTGGAGCTAAATGATGTTATGGTGAATATGCAAAAATCGAGCATTTCCCTGCAAATGGGTATCCAGGTAAGGAATAAGCTGGTGAGTGCCTATCACGAAATTATGAATATGCAGGTTTAGAAGTTTAACTAATTGATTTAAAATGAATATTTATTTTTCATTAATTGCTTGGGGCACATGTGGGGCAATTGCGAGTTTTTCATTTAGCAATTTAATTTGGTCATCGCTATTTTCACTCATCCACGCACCGTAAACACTGTGAACCATTTGTGATGAAACATGCCCCATTTGAGTTGCAATAAATGAAGGTTAGAAATAAACCAGAGTAATAATAACTCACTAATCGTTATTTATTTTGTGAAAGAATAATTTTTGATGTGAGCCTTGAGATTAAAAGTGGAGCAATATTTAACCATTTTTTAAGATCAAGGTTTTTTTGTTCTTGTATATTGCTGTTTTTGTACAGTAATTACATTAACTCGTTATACTTTCTACTACTTCAAAAAGGTATCCTATCGGTATCCTTGAAAATAAAAAGGACTCACGGTATTAACGCAAGTCCTTGTTAATTCTGGTGGGTCGTGGGAGGTTCGAACTCCCGACCAATTGATTAAGAGTCAACGGCTCTACCGACTGAGCTAACGACCCAACGCGATTAATTATTCTCCAATGTTAACCGGGCGTCAATGGCCTATTATCCATTTTTTTACTAATTGAATAAAATACGCACAATAAATTCTTAACGAATTGGTCGAATTACAATCACTCTGTTTTTCATGTGAAATCCTTCTGTTAATGGCGCGGTTGTCTATGTCAAAATGTTCTATTAAACACAGCTTGAGGGTATTAAGACCATGCTGTGAGAATAAATTGGATACAACTATGGAAGAAAAAATACAACCCACTCACACTACTGAAAGTTCGCACTTGCAGCGAAGTCTCACCAACCGACATATACAACTAATCGCAATTGGTGGTGCCATCGGTACTGGCCTGTTTATGGGATCAGGCAAAACTGTTTCTCTTGCGGGACCATCGATCATTTTTGTTTATATGATCATCGGTTTTATGCTGTTTTTTGTTATGCGGGCAATGGGAGAGTTATTACTTTCTAATTTGCACTATAAGTCGTTTAGCGATTTCTCTGCGGATTTACTAGGGCCGTGGGCCGGTTTTTTTGTCGGCTGGACTTATTGGTTCTGCTGGGTAATTACTGGTATAGCAGATATTGTTGCCATCACTGCTTATGTTGGATATTGGCTGCCTGGTTTTCCAGAATGGGGAACTTCGCTTTTGTGTGTTCTGGTATTGTTAACTCTGAATCTCGCGACAGTTAAGCTGTTTGGTGAACTGGAGTTTTGGTTTGCCATGATCAAAATTATTGCCATTATTGCCTTGATTGTGACAGGAGGCATTCTGATTGGCATCAATTTTAAATCACCAGCAGGGCATGTTGCAGCACTTGCTAATGTCTGGAATGATGGTGGTATGTTCCCTATGGGGTTAAGCGGATTTTTTGCTGGGTTCCAGATAGCGATATTCGCTTTTGTTGGTATTGAGTTGGTGGGAACTGCCGCAGCGGAAACTAAAAATCCGATGAAATCTTTACCAAAAGCGATTAATGCTATTCCTATTCGCATTATCACGTTTTATGTATTGGCTCTGATTGTCATTATGTCAGTTACACCGTGGCGAGCCGTCAGTGCGGATAAAAGTCCTTTCGTGGAATTGTTTATCTTGATCGGATTGCCTGCTGCTGCCAGCGTTGTTAACTTTGTGGTTTTGACTTCTGCGGCATCTTCGGCAAATAGTGGGGTTTTCTCTACTAGCCGGATGTTGTTCGGGCTGGCAAAAGAAGGAGATGCACCAAAGCAGTTTTGCCGTCTTTCCCGCCGTTCGGTTCCGGCATCAGGGTTGGTCTTTACATGTCTGTGCCTCTCTTTTGGGGTCATTTTGATCTATTTTATCCCCGATGTGATGCGGGTTTTTACTCTAGTGACAACCGTTTCTGCGATCCTATTTATGTTTATTTGGAGCATGATCTTATGTTCCTATCTGGTTTATAGAAAGCATCGCCCAGAACTACATCAGGCTTCGGTGTACAAAATGCCATTTGGTATTGTAATGTCTTGGATATGCTTGGTTTTCTTTGCTTTTGTTTTGGTATTGCTTTCCTTGCAGCCAGATACCCGCCAAGCGTTAGTGGCTACACCAATTTGGTTTATTATTCTAATGATAGGGTTTCAGATTGTGAAAAAGCGTAAAACTCGCCTTGTTCATGAAGTAACAAAATCCTGCTGATTAATTTTGGTGGCCCAAATATTGGGCCATTTTTCTCTTAAACAGGCATGATTGTACCTTGATGGAATCTAAGCTGCCATTTATCAGTTGAAGATAATTGCCAAATTGATGAACGAAGTGCTTGATTGAATGGGTTGCCAGTTTGATCCATTTCATAAGACTGATAAGTTAATTTCTCTTGAGGACTTAAATATTTAACATGTTATTTTACTTCTATTTCAGTTAATTAATTTAACGCGATGCTCGAC
>NZ_JBEBMB010000071.1:0-14625 GCF_040081915.1 Xenorhabdus sp. SGI240 | reverse complement strand
ACTTCTGAATCGCATACCTTGTTGTAAATGCGTTAAATTGTCATCTACACAACAAAACACCCAAATGATAAAATCTTGCTGTGACATAGCCTTTGTTCCTTTATTTCTCTCAGTTTGGCGACTTAAAGTTATAAAGGAGCGGCTATGTCATTTCAACTCACCACGAAAGTCGAGCATCGCGTTACCTGAAGAAGTTGATAGTTTTAATTTATTGCTAACTCTATCTATAGGTCCAGAACAAGAAGATGGTATAAATTATTTTCAGGTAAATGTTTGTACTCCTGAATGGTTTTGCAAACACCAATGGGTACCAGAACTGATGCGGCACACACTTCTGGTACGTAAATATGATCTGGATGAAATCCAAAAAACCATCACAGACTATATTGATCAGTGTGAAGGTGATGACTGGATGGAAATAGCCCAAAAGCTTTCCCGTGTCTTTGCCTGGGAATATGAGGATTATCAACCTTAAAAAGAATCCCTGTCATGTGAACTGCACCCCAAAAGTTAGACACTAACTAAACGGGTTCCCAGGCTAGAGCAGGGCAGGAGGTGGTAATCAATAAATAAATAAATATTGAATCCCAGCTAGTGAACCGGGATTCTTTTAACCGCTATAGAATTTTACCGATATAAATATGAAAAACAGTAGAAAAGGCTACAAAAGTGTCCGAAATTCCTTGATATATATGATTGGCTATGATGGTGGCGAGTTGATGTCAAATGGCCTTTGAAGAATAAATATATTAATGAGGTTAACTAAAATGATGCTTTCGTTTGATGAAATACAAAAAAAAGTTAATGAATTAGGCGCAAAAATCAATATCCACTATAGAGATCTACACATTTTTGCAGGATCTCCGGGGGATGGTAGACCTCATATTACTTTCGACGATAACCAATATAATTATGTTTATGCTGAAAGGGGATTCGAATTTTCCAGAAAAGTAACTTCATCACTGGATGAATTGCTTTATTGGATTATGTCTGATTTTGTTCATGGAGTAGCATTTCAATATGAACTGAAACATCGCATTGAAAATAGAGATGGGAGACGTATCGCTTTTCCGATGATAGTAGATCTTATGGGGGCGCTCAATCCAGAATGGAAATTAAGAGCACAAAATGAGATTGATGAAACGCTTTCCAGAAGTCCCTATGACGACAAGCTGTATTAATGATAAAGATCCGGAATTTCAATGCATCCGATCTTGTTCATAAGTTTGTGGTGCGACACGAGGCTGTTCCTGTGATTATTTCCGCCAATAAATAATAATCAGTGCGAAGAAACCTGCTGTCTTACCAGCAGTTCCCTACTCGGTTGTGCGTCGAGAGTAATTTTAATGGTAAGGCTCCGATGATCTCACCTTGCTTTGCCAGATAAGTACAACGTGGGATTTAGCTAAACGGGTTTTCAGGCTAAGGCAGGAGTTCATTCAACCGGTTGTGCGGTCAGGTGGGCAACAGACGGAGGACATCACGCAACCAGACCCAGGGGTCATGACCATTCGTGTCGGCCGTTTCCAGCAAATTCATCATCATGGTGACCCGCTGTCCTGCGGTTAATGAACCCGCAAACAGCCCGTTTTTTCGCTCCACGTACACACCTCGGATCGCATTTTCCGTCTGCTTGTTGTCTATTGGAACCCGCCCATCATTCAGATAGCATAGCACACCAGCGCATAAGCTATATTAATTTACGGGCATCTCACAAGCCTATCTGCGTGATAAACAGAGGGAAATACCATTTTTTATCAAGAAAATAATGATATTTTCCCCCACACTCCATCATCAACAAAAATTTGACCCCACTAAATCTAATCGATAAAGTATTTAACTGTTACCAATGATCCATTGCCTGTAAGGATCAGCGCTAAGCGGCGAAGTCAAAACTCCCGTAGCCTGAAAGGGAGTGCATGTCATGCGGTACATCTGCGCACTTTTGGAAGCAGATATCATTGGACACCTAACCCTCCGTCTGATGATGAAAGTTTCCCGGTGTTACACATCACCGGCTACTCATACAACAGGGCAAAACAGACCCTGCCTTACGTTAAACGATACCGTTTTCATCGGTACAACATTCATTCACATTTTCAATTCATCACGATAAACGTCACGAAAATGGCGCGGCGTCACTTGTGTTTAAGCGCAGCGATGACCAAGTGACGTCGTCAGCGTCCAGAGCGTATTCGGTCTGCCTTTACAACCGATTTGAACCCTGAATTACTCAGTGAAACCATTCAAAACAGACTATTAACAGACATTTTGTTTGATTTACGAACGAATTCCAGATCTGGTTTTCAATCTACCGCCTTAAAACAGGCTGATGCAGTAAAAAAGGAGATATGACATACGTCAAGATAATGAGGCGTTCATCCTGAGCTGATCAGGCAATGAACGGGGAGCCTTCCATCGCTGTGCTCAGCACGTCGCGAGCTCCTGCAATAACTCAACACAACCTCACTCTGCTACACATTATCTGACGCATCACGGAACGGTGAACCTGAACCGACACGCAGAGACTTGTTTAAAAAATGAATAAAAACAGAGAAAAGGTGACAGGAGAGGCGTGAATGGCGCAGAAATCGGCACGTTCAAAAATTGAGTTGTTCAGGAAAGCATTTATTACCCATGCCCGACAAGCGGATGGGAGCTTTGCCACGGTTGCCGATCGTGAACGGATTGCCCGGCAGTTTCTTAACTTTCTAAAGGATAAAGGCATTAAGCTCCGGCAGATGGACAGCCTCAAAGCCAAATATATTGAGTGCTATATTGCGGAGAGAAAGGTCAACTATATCAGTCACCGAACGCTGCAAAATGAAATGTCCGTGCTGAGAAGCGTTTTAGCGCAGGCCGGAAAGCATAAGCTGGCTGATCCCGATAATGCCCGTTTGAGCAACCGGGCACTCGGTATTGTTGCAATAAACCGAAAAGGAACTAAAACAGCGTTGGCACCGGCGGCGTTCCGTGAAATATTTCAGCAGGTCGAGCAAAAAGATCGGCGCGTGGCGGCAGTGATGCAACTGGCGTATGTTCTGGGGTTGCGCACCAAAGAAGCGGTGGAAGCCTATAAGTCGTTAACCACCTGGAAAAAAGCACTGGAAAGTGGGCAGACCTCTGTGCGGGTGATATTTGGCACCAAAGGCGGACGGCCGAGGCAGACGACCATATTGGATCGGGCAGCGCTGCAACATGCCATTGCTTATGCCGAGCGAGAGCAGGCAGAGCGGGGTGGAAAACTGATTGATAAACCGACGATCACGCAGGCCATAGACCGTTACCGATATATTGTCAGAAGCTCAGGATTGGTGGGTAAGAATGCCCCGCACAGTATGCGCTACCATTTTGCCCAGCAATCCGGTGAATATTACACAGCGCAGGGGTTCAGTGAGCGGGAAGCGCTGGCATTGGCATCAATGGATTTGGGGCACGGTGATGGACGTGGGCGCTATATCCGGCAGGTGTATTACCAGAAAGGTGAGGTGGAATAACACTATTTTCCCTGATAAAAGATAATTATCTAGATTAATCGCTACCCTACCTGACAGGCAGCTATGCGCGACAAGCAGACTGATCTTCTTATCGGGGTCTTGTGGGAAAATCCCCGAAAATGACGAGTTATCTATTCATGGTGAGAATCCAAGTTACATAATAAATTCACTATGATTAGTACAAAGGTTTTTGCACTGAAAGAGAGCCATTTATTGAAATATTTTTCATTAAAATCATAAGTGCAAAAAATATTCTTTTTGTACTTATCGAATAGGATGCAGGAGTTCTGGTGGGGATAAACGGGCATTTTTGCCCGCTTAACATAAAGGGATTATAGGTAGTAATTTATATCTTATTCAAAACTAATTTCATCTGCTAAAACTGCGGATAATTGAGTTCTTAAAAATGCCACTTGTATTACTGCTGGTATAGTTACTCTATATGCAGCGCTACCGATATCTACAGCTGTCCATATTCCTGTTATTGCCCATCCAATGGGACCAGTTAAGACCGACATAACCCTCATTAATGAGGCGTTCGCAGCTAAGCTTAACCCTCTACCTATAAGAGCCTTCATTACCTGATTAACTATAATTAACGTTAACTGATAAGATTTAAATCCGCCAGCTCTAAATATGGTTTGAAAGGCTGCGCTTAATGTCTGTGATGTTAGCCCTGAAGTATTTTTTATTCCAAGTTCACCGCCTAATGCTTTAATTTCTTCGGGAGACATGGATTCCAAAGCGTCAGATAATATCTTCATTAATAAACAGTTTTCAATGTTTTTCACATCTGAGTTTTTATTGAAATTAACTTTAAGTTTACCGCAAACGTCAACTAGAACCTCTTTATAGAGTACTCCCTTTCCTCCCCTGAATATTGTTGCGAATGTATTTGCTCCGAAACATTGTATCTCTGCAGCTATCTCTTCCCAGTACTTATTGTGGTCAGGATAATGTTGTTTATATGTCGAATTTATTGTTAGCTCTTCTGTAAATCGGACTTCGCCGTCCTTGTCATGAGTTAAAAGTTAGACTAGATCATTAAGATTTTTACTTGGAATTTTCTTTAAAAATTCTAGATCTTCATCGTATCGATATGCCATTTACTTCATTCCTTTTATTTTTGTGATTTTTTATATTTTATATTTTTTTCTCAAAAAAAACTTGGGGTTGTAAGCTGAAATCCCAGAAAATTCCGTCACTCTGATTTTTCCCCTTTAGACCAGTAAAGTTATCACTACCATTCTTGTCAGAAGATCGCTTTGTTTTTAACGTAATCACGCATGTTCCCGCTCTGTGGGATCATATGATTGAGTTGCATTGCAGTTTACTGTAAATTTTATAGTTTGATTAAACTTTAGCATTTATAATATAGGCATGAAAACAAGAGGCGAACGATTAAAGCAACGACGGAAGGAGCTAGGGCTCACATATCGTGAGGTCAGTGAGTACGTTGGCATATCAATAGCTGGAGTTCGAAACATTGAACTGGGTGACGTCATGCCCAAGTTTGATGTTGGTGTGAAACTGGCTGAAATACTGGATAAATCCATCTATTGGGTGTTGGATGGCGCGGAATCAAATGAACGACCTCAGATTCCCATAGTTGGTAGCACTGAGACAGGGCCAAATTCTTTATACATAGAAGGAAATAAAGATTATATCCCACTCGCACACATCAGTTTTGATAGTACTCCCAATAAAATTTATGCACTAAAATGTGAAAGTAATTACCTAATTGGATTTACATATGGTGACATTTTATTAGTTAATTTCCATGAGAATTTAGTTTTTGGTGAAAACTGCATTGTTGTGACAAATGATGGTGATGTCATGGTACGGAGATTAGCTCGTGTAGATCATGAATCTGGTGATGTTCATTTAGATAATATTGACATATCAATGAAGCGTATTGTTCTAAATATATCCGAAATTAAATATATAAACATGATCGTTGGCTCTATCAGATCCACAATGGCAAAAAAATAATGCAATCAAATTTTAAATAGCTTTAAAGTTCAGTTCAATTGTGTGCTAAATGGTGCAGTACCTAATAGGTCAATACATAATCAACTAGATCGAGGAGGTGGGATTACTCCCGCCGTCCTCTCACACCACTGTACGTACGGTTCCGTATATGGCTGTTCATGTTAACGCTGGAACTGCCGCTGCTGTTCCAACAGTGATATTAAGCTCAACCGTTCTGAACAACGACGTCTTTATCGCTTGATTCATGTGGTTCGCTCCTGCGTTCCACCAGGTTCCGCGTTGGTTTCGCGATGATCTCCACGCCCGCTCTTTCTTTAATCCCGCCAACATTAATTTTCTCGTTCGCGTATAAGGCTGTTTCCATTGTCTCCACAACAGGTAACGTAATTTGCGATTGGTCCAGATATCCAGTTCCCCCAGTACACCTTTGACTTCGGTGTATCGAAAGTAACTTATCCAGCCCCGCATACCCTGAATTACCTCACAGTGTAACTCTCAGGGTGTGAATGACTATATCTGGCACAAAGCCGACTGTTTGATTATATTTCGAACAGATCATCAATAGTGTCAGATTGAGTCTTAGTTGGTACAACACTCGCTTTTGTCCAGAAGTGAGTTAGAGCAAGTTGCCTGATTTGGTCACACCATAAAATTGGATCGGGTAGATTGCATTCTAATCAATTCAAATAACGCCATCGCGCTTCTGGCATTATTTTCTGTCTCGGAAAATGAATTACGCATTGACCTTATGATTTCCGTTCATTAGCGTGGTAAGACTTATTGATGATCCGGTCGCTTGTGAGGATCGCCTTCGGGCAGCGACGCCAACACTCCCGTAGCCTGCAAGGGAGTACACACTGTGTGGTACATCTGCCCACCTTTGGAAGCAGATATCATCGTTGTTGATGATGAAGGTTATTTAATCCACCCTGGCACGATGCCAGTCACCCGGACGGGGAACATACTTCCCGTCGGGCAGGGTGTTCTCCGTCTTTTTTATTTAAGGAGAACATCATGCAAAAAAGTGAACTTATCATGCTGGACAGTCCCGCACTGTCTGCGGCATTTCCCGGTAAAAAACCACTGGAACGGTTGTTTCTGGGGTTTCTGATTGTCAATACCGCCTCAACGTTATGCCAGAATGACCCGTCTGAGCAATGGACAGGTCGGCAAGTATCTGAGTCGCTGGCCTATATGGTGCCGACATCAGAGAAAACCTATTCGATTTACCTGTCGGACACGCAGTTAAGGGTGACACTCTCGGCGGATGCTTTCGGGCTGGCGGTGACGTCAATCGTGCTTGCCCGTATTGCCGCGCTGAATGAGCCGAATGCGGATGCCAGTCGGTTTCGCGAATTGCGGGAATATGTGGATCAGCATCCGGAAAATGCGTTGATATGGTCAGTTATGACATTGGGACCCCATGAGGACTTTATCAGCCCGTCATTAATCGAAAATCAAAATAATCATTCTCACTGACGTTATCAGCCCATGATGCTGTTAACCCTTCTTTTTATCTTAAGCGCCTGACCAGGGAGCCGAAAACACCTTCCTGATATCGGGCGGGTGTTTTCTTTATTTGACTTTAAATCAAGGAAATACCGATGAACCCGATTTTTTTACCGGCACCGGATGATACCGACCCGGAATTACGTGAAGACATTTTTACCGTGCAGGTCGCCGGCCTGATGCAACACCCGCAAATGCCACAGTCTCTGCGGGAAGAAACCCTGACCGTGTGTGAAACGGCTTCGGTCACAGAAGCGGTGCAGCGCCTGAAGGTTATCCATTTACTGGGTGACTGGCCGGTGCCGGAAACGTTATCTCATCAGGCAAAGTGCATTTTTTTCCCGCTGACTGTCATGATTTATGACGCCCGGGATGAAAAAGTGCTCGGTGGCCGGTTTTATGACGAGATTGTCTGGGCGCAGCCGGTGACGTTGGCATCAGAACGCCTGTCACTGGAAAGGCAACAGCAGCAGTTGTGTCAGTCAGCCGTGCTTGAGCAGGGCTGGCAGAATGCGGAGGCGGCCCGTGTATTGCGGCATGAGGCGCACTTACTGTCGCTGCATGTGGTTTCGCCCGGTTATCAACAGTGTCGTGAAGTGCGGGATATTCTCCGGCACGGCACGACAGTCAGCGTTTAACCCGTGAGGTATGACTATGGCACCTTTACGTTTAACCGCCTGGCAGGTGATTGCCGGTGCGCTGCTGAAGCGGCATTTTGGCCTGAACCTGGCTGATACGGCACTGTGTGAAGCGGACACCGTGGCTGAACTGATGACCCATGGCGTCCAGCCCTTTGAAGCTATCAACGCGTTAGTGGATAAATACGATTTAACCCGGCTGAATGCGCAGGACAGGCAGGGCAGTACACCGTATCTGGATGTTTATGATGAACTGAGAATGTTTTTCGATTGCGGTATTACCGAGGCGCTGCTCAGTCAGGACAATGAGTCACCGTCCGAGTAACCCCTTTTTTTAATCACCCATCGGGGGAATGGTGCCCTGATGGCGCGGTTCCTCCGGTTTATGCTTATTAATTCAATGAGGAACGTCACCATGGCAGAATGGGTTACCAATCAACTGGACATCACCGGCAAGTCGGTGTGTATTGACGTCATGCAACAATGGGTCTGCGGTGAAGAAATTCCCCGTTACCGCCAGGCCGTGCTGCAAAGCCTGCGGTTATTTCTGGCAGGCTGTGCGGGGATACTGAAACCGGCCAAACCGCAAACTTATGCGCCTTACCCCGATTTAGTTCGTGGCACGGCGACGCCGACACCGCAGAACCTGGCTTTTGAACAGTGGCTGACGTTGTTGCAGGATAATGTGCCGTTAAACAGCGACAACATTAAACGGATAGATAACCTGTACCGTCAGTCCTGTCTTAGCCTGGTGCGTTGGGAAAACATACCGGCGCCGGCGCGTGACAGTATCGCCCGTCTCCTGACCCGCCAGTATACCGACTGGTTTGGGATGGTGGGCTGGTCTGAGACGCCCGATATCGGGGCATGCTGGGATAAGCTGAACACTTACCCGGCATCGGCGCAGCCCTGCGATATGCTGATGATAATGCCGACCCGGCTGGCGATTGAGATTAACGGTAACAGTGGCTTGCTGAAAGGCATCGCGACTGCGGCGCAGTTTTACGACGGGCAATACGGTATGGAATGGCCGTTGGGTCACCATGTCCGCTGGGAGCGCCGCAATATCAGCAGTTTGACCGTGCGTTTTGACTCCCCCTGGGCACCGCCGTCGGCTGAGCTGATGGGCGAGCTGTCATCGGTGTTTGACTGTGAAATCCGCCACTGGTACAGCGAATCGTCAGGCCAGCTCAAAGGCTACGATTGCTATGACCAGGGTGAGCATGTGGACAGCGGCAACGGGCAGTCAGGACGGGAAAATCGGCCTGCGCTTTATCTGGTCAACGATGAAAAGCGGGATATGAACCTGCCCGTGTCGGCCATCGCCGTTGGGCAATAGCCATTCGCTTACTTCATCATTAATTTATTGTTTTATCTTCACTTCAACCGAAAGGGGAAACATTTTCCCTTTTCGGGCGTGTTTTTCCTTTATTTTTTGCAAGGAAAACATGTGATGTCATCACAGCCGGATCACCAGAAAGAATTTATCTCTCTGTTTAACCAGACGGCGCGTTACCACCGTCGTTACCAGGTCTTTCAGGATTTTTGTAATTGTGGGATGGCTGCCATTCACAATAAGTACTGTTACTGCGAGGAGCTGGAGCAGTATTACCTGAAAACTATCAAAAAGTACGAACGGGAAGATGTTGACCGGATTGTGCAGCTGTTTTCCCATGTGGTGCTGGGATTAGCCCAGGAACCTTGCGATTTTCTGGGCAGTGTGTTTATGCAGCTGGGATTGGGGGATAAAGACCTCAATCAGTTTTTTACGCCCTGGGAAGTGGACAGAATGATGGCGGAGATGCAGTTACAGGATGTTTCCGCACGCTTGCAGGCGCAACCCTTTGTGACCCTGTACGAGCCGGCTTGTGGGGCGGGCTGCATGACTTTGGCCGCCGCCGACGTCTTGAGAGAGCAGGGACATGATCCGTTATGCAGTCTGTGGGTGTCAGCGATTGATATTGACCCGCTGGCTGCGGTGATGGCTTACGTCCAGCTTGCCCTGACCGGTATTCCGGCCGCCGTGACCATCGGGGATGCCCTGCATGACGGCGGCAGTAAACGGACACGTTACACGCCGGCCCATTATCTGGGTAACTGGGCGAGCCGTTTGCAGACCTATCAACAGCCCCAGGCAGCATAAATTTCTTTTCACTTTGGCGCCTTTCGGGGCGCTTTTTCTATTTTCAAATCACATTAATTTATTGAATTTATGATGAAAATTAAGGTGATTCGGTAAGTGAATCCATGGATGAATCGAGTCAGTTTAATTTTCATTTCCGTAAAAAGAGTTTTCCCTTGTTTCAGATTGGGATTCACCGACACTGGGCCCAATTTGAACCGAAGGAGAAAAAACATGTTTCAGCGTTTTAAATCGCATTTTGCCCGCCAATCTGCCACACCACAAAAATCATCCGAACAACAACCGGAAGCCATTCGTGACAGCCGGGGCTATTTCCGGCCGCAATCGGCGGATAAGTTACTGGCCACACCGCTGCGCCGTCAGTGTCTTCAGCAATTATGGCAAAACAGTGCGTTGCCGGAAGGGCTGTATCAGCGTTTTTATCTCGCACCGGTGAAGCAATTACTGGGCAGTGTGCAGCAGGTGCCCGCCACACCGGAAGGCGACTGGTCAGGGAGTGGAGGATTTGCTGACCTGACACTGCAATTTACCACCTGTGCCGTGCGGCTGGCGAAGGGGCATCTGTTCCCCCCGGGAGCCGCCCCGGAAACCCAGGCGGCCCAGAGTCTGTTATGGCAGACCGTCGTGTTCTGGGCGGCGTTGTTTTACCACCTGCCGTTGTTGCGGCAACTGGACGGGGAGCTGGAAGATGGCCATCACTGGCAGCCGGGTCTGTGGATGCCTGCACGTCGTTTTCGTTTCCGGTTCATATCGCCCCAGCCTGTGCTGCCTGTGCCACTGGAAGCCATGATGGCTGCACGCTTGCTGCCGGAAGAGGCGGTGAGCTGGTTATTTCTGGTGCCGGAAGCCTGGCACTGCCTGGTTTTACAGCTGGGCGGGCACCCCTCCGCCGTGCCGTTAGTGGATTCACTGCTCCAGGAGGCCGCCACACAAGTGCAGTCCCCGTTGCTGAAATTGGCTGCATCTTCTGAACCGCCGTCAACAGCCTTGACACCAACAGGTTATGATGGGGTTTCGTCGCTTCCTGTATCAGCGACTTTATCATCCGTCGGTCAACCGGCATGTGATGACACACAGGCATTATTGTCATTATTTCAATCAAATGATGAAGTTTTATTGTCAATTGATGCAAATGAGAACGATAACGATTTGAAATGACACAAACACCCATGAAGGAAGCCAGAAAGTGTTGCTCCCACCGGGAGTCCGTCGTCATGATATTAACAGTGAAATAATTTCGATGGGTGACGGGTTTTCCAGGGAGTTATTGGCTGCTTAATAGACCACCCGTAAGCAGTATTGTCATGTTGTTGATAACAGGAAAGAGATTATGTACGGAACAGAAGAAAAATGGGGCTGGGATGAATTACTGGAGGAATACTTTTTCTCGCATATGTTACGCCCGGCATCAGAATGGAGTTATAAAAAAGTGGCCCGGGGATTTTCTCAATTTTTGGGCGAAGAAGGACGACCGGAAAGTGTCACCGGGCGGGATGTACTCCGGTGGCGGCGCTATTTACTGAATGAAAAAAAGCAATCCTGCCATACCTGGAATAATAAGGTGACCCATCTCCGGGCGATTTTTAACTTTGGGATAGCGCAAAAATTATTACCTCAGACAAAAAATCCGTTTCTGGATGCGGCAGTCAAAAAAGGGAAGAAAAAGAAGAAAATTCTGAGTAAATCCCAGCTGACCCGAATTTACCTGGTGATGCAGCAGTATGAACAGGAAGAAAAAGCCGGCGTGAAACCCCGGGGAGGGCGCTGTGCGTTATATCCCACCGGGTACTGGTTGACTGTGCTGGATACGTTCCGGTTAACCGGCATGCGCCAGAACCAGTTGCTGCACCTGCGGCTGCGGGATATCAATCTGGAAGGCAACTATATTGAATTGCGGACCGAAGGCAGTAAAAACCACAGTGAGTGGCGGGTACCGATGATCCCGGCCCTCAAGATCCGTCTGGCGCAACTCCTTGAACGCGTGAAAGCCTGTGGGGCGAAAGACGATGACCCGCTGTTTGATTTAACCCGTCTGGGTTTTCGTTATCACGGGCGGATGACCAGTTATCAGTATAACCCCGATAAAGAAAGGCAGCATATCCGTTCTTTCTTTAATCGCTTGTCGAAAGCGTGTGGTTTTGCCGTCTCTCCTCACCGTTTTCGTCATACCCTGGCCACGGAGTTGATGAAAGCGCCCGACCGTAATCTGCAACTGGTCAGAAGCCTGCTGGGGCACCGCAGTCTGGCGACCACGATGGAATACATTGATATTGATATGGAAATCGCGGGTAAAACACTGGAGAGCGAGTTAGCGATATATCTGGATCTGTCGGTGTAAAGAAAAAGAGAGTATCAGAAAAAAACAGGGCGGGTTTCAATCGGAGTTTAGGAGGATGGAATTGACTGAACTGCCCTGCATCAACAATAGATGGTATGAAAAGATTATTGATACCGGACCGGCATCCCGCAAAGTTTACACCTCACTTGACATCAGAATCAATTACTGAAATCATTACCTTGCACGAAAAAGAACGCTTGCAAGTGCAGGCGCTCTGTGTTCTTTATTTACGGCTTTTTAAACACTGAGTAGGCAAATCGGAATACCCATTGTTTAACATTTTCTTAACGGCCATAAATTTTAACTTACTTGTTAAGTCTATGATAACTAAAACAAATGAGCCTTAAAATTTTGGTGCCGGAGGCGGAATCAAAAATCGTTATAACTTGTTGAAAATATAAAATTTATAACCTTACCTTTCTTTTATGCCCCTTTTAATGCCCCCGGATTTTTTTGCTTGCTTTTTCTTTATTATCTAACTGATTTTACTTAGTTATATTTCTTATTGCGCGATTTTTCATCATCTTAAAGCAAAAAAGCCGTGAGGGTTAAAAATGGTTAAATTTGGCTGCCATTTTACGCTCAGGGCTTAAGATAAAAAATATTCATTTTTACGACATCGATCACAAATTGAAGCGGGTTATTCCTGTGATTTACTGCGAACTTTACGCTCAATCAGTTGACCCTGTTTATCAAAATAGCGGCTGGGCCAGATTTCAGAGGGATGGATGCCAAGATAGTTCGCAATAATCCATTCACCTTTAGGCCACTGCCTGCTGAGTGCATTTGCGAGTGTAGATGAACTGAGTCCCGCTTCACGGGAGAGGGCTGCTAAGGTTGTTCCGCGTTTACGCAGTGCAGCGATGATATCGGCCTGATGCCAGTCATTTTGAACATTGTTGTTATTCATTCCTGCTCCCCCTTTCCATTCATTAAATTGATGGTGGCGATTCAGACAGGGTTAGCAGACCGGAGTACCCACCGGCGAGGCCGAAGCCTCCCCCACCTGAATCACCATTGAAAGGGTGATAGCAAGCGCACTGGTAGAAATATCCTACCAGTGTTTGGGTACACAAGGCTGCTAAACCTTGACCATTAGATTTGGCTAATGGCGGGAATACTTTAACTAATTGTTTTACCTAACACAATAACTGAACAACTAAGTTTAACGGTTATACCTCCTCTCAGAGCGCATAAACTCAGGGGATAATACGGACGGCTAATCAATCTTTGTTGTCTGTTCTCGTTCGTGATCGCTTCGCTATCCGTATTTTCCCTTTGTTTTTCAGACTCATTTTACTTATTTCGAAACATTTTCCCTGCGTGTCGGTTAGGTTCACCATTCCGTGGTGCGTCAGATAATGTGTAGCAGAGACAGCATTGAGTTGAGTTTTTGCAGGAGTTCGCTACGTGCATGCCAGGCACGGCGATGGTTTACTCCCCGTTCAGCGCCTGATTAGATCAGGATGAACGCCTCATTATTCGTGACGTGTGATATCTCCTTCCTTTACTGCATCAGCCTATTACAAGGCAGTGAGTGAAAAATAAACGAAATAAGTGAATTAAGGCAGAAAAATGCCAATGAAAGGTCGTGACACTGAGTAAAATGGGGTTCAAATCAGTCGTAAAGCCAGACCGGACATGCTCTGGACGTTGACGCTTGGCAGCGTCACTTGGTAATCGCTTCTCTTTAACACAAGTGACGCCGCGCCGTTTTCGGGACGTTTATCGTGATAAATGCAAAACGTAGGTGAATGCTGTACCGATTAAAACGGTATCGATTAACGTGAGGCAGAAAATATTCTGCTCGGTTATGTAGGTAGACGGTGATGAGTAACACCGGGAAACTTTCATCGTCAGATCAGTGGGTTATTGATCTGATGATATCTGCTTCCAAAAGTGCGCAGATGTACCGCATTGCATGCACTCCCTTTCAGGCTACGGAAGTTTTGATTCGCCGCTCAACGCTGATCCTTACAGGCAATGGATCATTAGTAACAGAAATACTTTATCGATTGGGTTGAGCGAGGTCAAATTTTTGTTTGATGATGAATTGTGGAGGAAAATATCGTTATTTTCATGATGGAACAATAGTATTTTTCTCTGTTTATAATGTAGACAGGCTTGTGAGGTGTCCGAGATTCTTGTATCACAACAGTTTCTGTCCTTTGAAGGGATCAGTACCGTTGAATTTCAAGAAAATAAAATGGTAACAGGAATGCAATCTTACCACCATGAGCTGTTGAGTTTATTAGGCTCACAATATAAAGCGGTTTATTCCTGAATTAGGTGCAGAATGACGGATACATGACAAAGTTATCAGTACTTTTATCGAAAGAGAATACTACATTAAGGCAGTTCAACGGGTTGAATACGCCAGGGCGCGAGCATGCTTTTTTGATGAATATTCAACCAAAGAAAACTCTTGCCCGATAATCATCACACCAACTCGCTTTTTTAAGCTTGTTCCTTTGACTCAGTGCCCCTCAATCGCATTGTTTGACTAGG
>NZ_JBEBMB010000070.1:0-9829 GCF_040081915.1 Xenorhabdus sp. SGI240 | reverse complement strand
GACGTCCATCACATCACTACAGTTTTCTTCCGGAAGGCCATGATAAACAGCATCATCATCCGTGCAATAAAACCGAATATTAAAGGGCAATAAGAGAGCAAGTAGCTTGTCTAACGTTTTCTACTGCGATCGCCAAAAACATGGGTCACTATTCGTTTCAGGCGGGGTTCCCAAGCATACCAAAGCCAGCGTTGATTTTTCTTGTTCCCCACAAACGCCCATTGCTCATCGATTTCACAGATAAGTTGAATATTATTTCCATCAAAGGGCAGTGTCGTTACGTTTCGGGGTGTGAGGTTTTTAACGTTTTCATGACGGTGGCTGTGGCGACTTTCAGGACGCGAGCGGTGTCATGAATTCCCCCGTTATTCATTGCCATATCCACAATTTACTCTTTCACGCCCGGTTTACAGGCTTGATAGGTGTATTCCAACTGAAAAACTTTACAACAGGTATAGCAGCGATAACGAGGATGTCCGCCATTCCCTTTTCCATGTCCCTTGACATGTTCTGATTTGTGACAATAACGGCAATAGACGTCAACTTTGACCATGCTTCACCCTTAAAAAGCCGGAAGCATATCACTACAGCTAACTATTTAATAGATGACCCAAAATGTAGCATAATTAGGATCATCTATTTAGTTGCCAGAAGACGTTTTAATTTTCCAAAATTGATGTGAACCTGTTCCTTTTAGATAAATTGCCCTTGAATAACAAATTATCATATTGGAACAGGAGTTTCATTTAAGCATTTAAATTAATAATTATATTTGCAGATTCAATTGTTTCTTTTCTATGTGCTACCATTATTTTTGTAATGTTCAAGCCTTTTAGATTAGATGAAATTACCATTTCATTCTCAACATCAAGGTGACTAGTTGCTTCATCTAAAAATAAAATTTTAGGATCTTTGTATAATGCCCTCGCCAAACATAATCTCTGTTTTTGGCCTCCAGATAAAACAGTCCCCATATCTCCAATTAATGTTTCATATTTCATCGGCATTTTCATTATATCATCATGTATTGCAGCTATTTTAGCACAATTTACCGATTTTTCTATATCAGGTTCTTCATCGAAAAAAGTTATATTATCCATAATGGAACCAGAAAATAATGCATCATCTTGTGCAACATAACCTATACTATTCCTGATGCTTTTAATATGAGATTCATTAACTACAACATTCCCAATTATGACTTTCCCTTCTTTAGGTAGAATACTACCCATCATCAAATTAAGCAATGTTGACTTACCACATCCAGAAGCCCCTATTATAGCAGCAGAACCTCCAGCCGGGATATTGAAAGATAAATCCTTTATCAAATAAGGGGAGTTATCATTATATTTAAAACAGAGATTTTTAACTTTTACATTACTTGAAGATAATTCTTTTTCCTCCATAGATAAATCAGAATTAAACTCTTTTTCAGTTAGAACAATATCCGATAATCTCTCAAGATGAATTCCTAGCATTTTCAACGAAATAAACTGATCAATAAGAGATAGAACTCTAGACTCAAATTGAGATTTATATGCCAAAAATGACATTAATATTCCAATGGTAAATACATTATCAAATATAAGAAGTGAACCCAAATACACTATCAATATATTTTGAACACCAAATAATATTTTATTAATAAAAGAAAAAAGCAAAGATAATCTTTGAGTTTTAAGACTTGAATTAAGTGTATCAATAGATAATGATAACCACGAGTTATATCTATAACTTTCTTTCCCGAAAATTTTTATCGTTTTTATCCCTCTTATTGTCTCCATAAAGTTAGAACTTAGCTTTGCTGCATGAGCGATATTTTCTTTAGAAATTTCTCTTAAAGGAAAATACCATGCAATTCGTATAGCCATATAAATAATAAGTGTAATTATTGATATTAAAGTCAATTTAAAATTATACATTAACATAATAAAAAACGTAATTATAGATACAAAACTATTACATATAGAGATAAAAAAAGAAGATGTTAAAGTATTTTGTATACTATCAATAGAAGAAAACCTTGATATTATGTCACCTAAGTGCCTTTTTCTAAAAAAATCTATTGGCAAACTGATTAAATGTGTAAAAACATTTGATTTCCATTGTATGTTCAAGTTAGTACTAATATATGTAGTTAATAAACTCTGTACAATAGTTATAACTTGTTCAAAAATGAGTAATATACCAAATCCAAACGATAACAATAAAATTAAATTTTTGTCTTCAGAAACAACTCCATGGTCAATTATTAATTGCATATAATATGGACTAATAAGCGCAAAAAATTCTAGTACAAAAGCTAATAATAATATTTTTATTATTGATTTTTTCACTCCTGATATATTTCTAATAAACTTTGAAATATTTACTTGCTCTTTTAAAATATCCTTTTTGAAATCATTATTCGGCCAAAACTCAATAGCGATCCCTGTAAAATAATCGGAAAAATCATCAAAGCTTAAGTGTCTTATACCAACACTTGGATCCATGATAATTATTTTTTTTGATGATACCTTTTTTAGCACCACAAAATGATTAAGCCCCCAGTGGAGAATACACGGTAGTGTCAGTTGTTCTATTTCATCAATATCTAAACGAATTGCTCTATAGCATAGATTCAGTTCTTTAGCATAGTTAGTAATATCATTAAGGTTTATACCAGTAAGGGGTATAGAGAATTTTCTCCTAAGTGAAAGTAAATCAATCTGATACCCGTGAAAAGAAGCAATGGACGCGAGGCAGGCTAAACCACATTCAGCCATTTCTGTTTGCAATATAACTGGCAAATTATTAGAAGACCAAAATCTAATCTGATTTAATTTTATCATTTTTAAATACTATTATTTATTGAAAATAAAGGTTCAAATATCCACTCATATAATTTTCTTTTTTCATGCAAAATGTCCGCATCAAGAGTCATTCCAATCTCCAATGGTTTCTTGATTTTATTAATTTCAATATATTGTTTTTCAAGCTCAGCCTTTATTAAGTAAACTGGCTCATTTGTGGCATTTAATGCTGGAAATACACTTCCTATACTTTTTACTTCTTGAGCAGCCATAGCAGATCGACCAACAGATGTAACTTTTGCCTTGAATATTCCAAATTTTTGATATGGATATGCTAAATATTTTATATTTACAATATCTCCGCTTTTTATAAACCCTATAGACTGATTAGGTACATATAAATGAAGAACAAGATCTTGGTTACTAGGAACTATACTCAATAGTAATGTTGATTGATCCACATATGAGCCTAACTCAAAATTGTTAATATTAACAAAACCGGATGAATTGGCTCTTATTACAGACTCAGTCTGACTTTCAATATTTAAGATTTCTTGGTTAACAGAAGACAATACTCTTTCTATTTCTTGCCTTTCTATAATTTTTTTTAATGGAGCATCTTCAATTTCCAATTCTTTTTCAGTAATTAAACGATCTATTTCTATAAGATCCTTTTTAGTTACATTTAGTCTTTCTAATTGTTCTAACTCATTACTCTCAATCGAAGACATATATTCTTTTGATATAAAACCTTTTTTTTCCAAATCTCTATATCTATATGTATTTTTCCTTAAATCATTTAATCTTCTTTTTTGTATTTTTATCTGAATTTTTATTTGCTCTTTTTGTTTAATTAAACCATTAAGATTATTTTTAAGCAACTCAATTCGGTTAATTTGAAGAGACTCCATTTTATTGATCTCTTTAATTAATGTATTTTTCTTTAGAATTGCTTGTTCTTTTAAACTATCCTGTAATGTTCCTTCATTTATATACTGAGCCTTATAAATAACACCTAAAACATCCCCTTTTTTAACAAATTGTCCATCCTTAACCTTAATATCACTAATAACACCAATTTCTTTAGAGTAAATCTTAGACATTCCATCTTTAGGATAAACCTGACCTTTTATTGATGTTTTTCTAGAATATTCAGTGGAAATGATAAATATAATAATAAATACCACAAGCAAGCTGGAAAGGTATGTCAATACAGTAAATATAAATGGACTGGTCAAAACCATTTGACCAGCCATAGGTATTGATTTTTTTTTCAAAGCCTCTTGACGAAAAAGGTCGCCTTTATAAATCATTTATAATTTCTAATATATTTTGATAACCAAGATTATAAATCAGCTCTTTCATTTTTTCATGCATTTCTGTTTCAAAGAAAGAGAGTAATTTTTTAAGAGAAATATATGGATTATCATCAATTTTCTTGAGTAATTCAGTAGAGCCATGATCTAAATTTAATTTAATCCCATTACAAATGACATATCCATCATCTATAGATAAATTATTATTTGAATTTATTCTTAAACATACTTTATCAGGTAATTTATTATTATTACAAAATAGATCTAAATTCAATTTATTTGGTATTCTTTGTTCTGAGCCAATTGATTGTAAAAATTCATTATATGCTTCTTCTGAACTTAAATATTCAAAAATAAACTTTGATAAATCCTCAATTTCACTTTTAGCTTGTGACCATGATCTAGGAAGAGATTTTCTCCCTATCTCAAAATCATTTATTTTATTTGATAACCAATATAAATAATTAAAGGCATAAGGTGGAAAAACTCCAACAGATAAATGTATAGTCTCTTCACCAACAGGTAATGGATTATGCCACCAACCTCTTGGAAGATAAAGAACATCTCCAGCCTCTAATACGAAATCATCATATGGTTCAAAAGGACATGGATATATATCCTCCATATCTTTTGATTGATGTACATACAAAGGGTTTTGAAATGATGGTTCATAAATAACCCATCTTTTTTTACCAGTTAGTTGTATTACAAAAATATCCCTGCTATCCCAATGGGGTTTAAATGAACTTTTCTCTCCATAAGCTAAATATATACTTGAAAAACTATGACTATCTGTAAATGAAGAACAACATTTAGCTAAATAATCAATTTTAGGTTCGTTGATAATACCATTTGCAACTAATGTTGCACCAGCATTTAAATAATCATATAATTTAGAGTAAATGTATCTATATCTTGTATTCCCTAAATCTTGATAAGATTCCATGTATTCTCTTTTATCTAGAATACCATTATACATTAACTTAAGTCCTTCAAATGACTTTAAGTCAGAACGATTGTATATATCTTCTATTTCATGCCTGTTTATAAAATTCACATCATATATACCCTTAAATACATATGGTTTTTTTTCAAAAAAATTATCTAAAAAATATTTTTTTTCAATATTGAAATTAATTGTCATCATATTTACTACTTTTACAATAAATGTAGATACTAACAGAAATTAATTATGGTAATTTGAACATGAGTTGTGCATCATAATCAAAACGCACTATACCAATCCAACTTCAAGATGCATGTTATATTTCTCCGCTGCGCGGGGAAATATAAGGCCTCGCGTCGTCTTTCGGATTGCAACTTGAAGTTTATCGTGTATATATAAATAATAAGTAAGAATACTAAACACACCCCAAGTTCAAAATGATGTATATAATAAGATTATTATCTAAGGAAGTATCTAAATATGTATAATTATGCGTTTATTTCAAGGGATGAAATCACACATTCTATTTATATCAAATGGAATTAAATCTTATTAAGTGAAATTTAATCACATATAAAAAGATACTAGGTTAATATTAACAATAATTACAGCCTGTATCCCCGCAGTAGTGACTTCCACTTGCTGGTACTGGAGGTCTTGTAAATAAATCCCGTACAAATGATGAGCCTGCAGCCCTACGACCAGCCTCAGCACCTGCAGCTTGCCCAACTACTCCCCCCCCTAATCTACCGGCAAGACCTCCAACAAGCGCACCACCTACAGTACCAATTCCAGGTAAAAGACTTCCAACCCCAGCACCCGCAACAACTCCAGCCTGAAAGCCAGCCAAACCTCCAATCTGTTTACCAATCACACCTCCAGCTGCTGCCCCTGCTACCTGATTTGTGAAGCTAGGGCCTGTATCACCAGCACCAGAAACTAAATCAAATTCTTGAATTGTTAATTCGCGCATAATAAATTTCTCTTATTTAGTTTAGTTAAAAATTTTCATAATTAAATATACAATCACACTATAAAAAATCAAAAATAACAGCTTTAATGAGAAGTCATATTTAATAATTCCTGATAAGAATATATATACAAAAAAAAGAATTACTAATACCACAATAAAAATTAAAAATGCGATTAATTTAAATGAAAAAATAGTATTTTCATTTAAAAAATCATAATCTCCATTTCTATATTCACCTTTTAAGAGGTGAAATTCATTAACCACTTTAACAATCATGCCAATGAAACAAACCAACAACATTATCGCAATAATGTAGTCTACATATTCAAAAACAGGATCACCAATATCAAATATAGCCATAGAAAAAATATATATAAGAAATAAATTTAAAAAGAAAATTTCTTTCCTAAAAGGATCTAAATTTTTTAATTTAGAATGATTATTTACTATGACAAAAATTGATTTTTTACAATTATCTTTTTTCATTAAATCTATAACAATCCATTTAGCAAATAACTTTTATTCCCACACACTTCGAAACAATATATTGAAAATTGTAACAAGTCAATATAATTTACATATTAACCTGTTAATTTATCAAGGTAATTTTATGAGTGGTTAAATGTAAACCGATTAATAAAACTTGTTTATATCATTTGTTCAAGAAATTGAACTTTCACCCACACTCGCTTCCGTTTTGTCCTGATATATTAAGTTTTACTTATTAACAATCCGGCTTTGCGGTGGAATTACCAATTCCTTTATGACAAAAACGTGTCTCACTACTTTCCCTTCGACAACAGCTTCTGTATCACCATCTGCCCGAACATACCGGCGGATTGTCTGACCTGTCCCACGCCCTGGCTCATCATGCCTGCCATATCGCCCATTCGCACCCCGGCCCACGCTAATGCGCCCAGCCAGACCATCGGCAGCACAATAAACAACGTGCCCATCACCAGCCCCATAATCAAATCGTCCGAGGTGTTCTGAATGCCTGCCAGATTAAACAGGCTATGAGTGTCTGAGCCGTACAGGGCGTCCAGTAAATAGCTGTCCAGCCAGCGGGCGGTTTCCCACCAGAAAGTCAGAAAATTCAATGCGAAGAGGGCGAATGTCAGTGTGAGTACCGTCTTAAGTTCATAGGCGGCAAACAGCAGGATCAGCGGAATTAAGATATACAGCGCCATCAGGATCACCGCCTGCATCATAGGTAAAGTCTGCCGCACCGCATCAAACATCGGCATACCGAGTAATCCGCCCAATAAAGCACCTGCCGACGCACCAACCCGGTTGCCCGCATCCAACAAGGTAGGATCAGCATTGCCGCCATAACCCGCATACACATAGCCTTCCTGAGATACGGTCAGATTGACCGGGCTGACCAGACGGCGGATCACCGTCTCTTTATATTCGCGGGTTTCTTTGCCCAGCATTTTGAGGGCGGCCGACAGACGCAGCCATAATCCCGGATCAGCCTGAGCCAATACTCGGGCCTCCAGTCCGGTTTGGGGGGTTGACCACCAGGCCTGGCAGGAGGGATAACCGCCCTGCCCGGTATTGGGTCGGCCACTGTCCCGGTTTTCATTCCACGGAAAATGGGCGCGGGGCGTTCGGGATTGCAGGGTGTGGTAATCGCCGGATAAGAAGGTGCGACTGCCCAGCCATTCAATATCATGCAGGGTGGCCGGTTCGGTGGTTTGTCCCTGATACCGTTGCTTCCACTGATACAACGCCAGGGCATAACAGTCATTAGTGAAATCCTGCAATTCCGCCGCCAGTGCTGGGCTACTGATACGGGTATGCTGCACCTCAAAACGCAGCTGCCTTAAATCCGGCCGGCAGGGAATGGAGGCCACCGCCGCTTGCGTTAATCCTTTTGACAGCCGGTGTACCACGGCCCACCAGAGGGGCACCGCCGCCGTCTGATTATTCAGGCTGGCGATCACCGGCGCATAACCACTTTTATCCGGCGCTTTCGGTGTCCAGATGCCACAGCTTTTGGCGCGGGACGGGTCATACTGAAGGGTAGTGAGGCTGACATTGACCAGCGGCACACAGCACACCACCATCACGAAGAAGGCGCTGTACAAGGTATTTTCGATCCGGGCCAGTGACTGCAATCCACCACGGCCTTCCTCTTCGCCACACTCTCTCACTTTCAGCCAGACCGCGATGACCTTTATCACTAAAGGTGTTGTAAACAACCCGGTGGCAATCAGAATTTGCCATAATCCGTTATTGACCACCCAGCCAAGCAGGGTCAGAAAATATTCCAGATAGCTGTTGGTGGTCATGCAATTTCCTCAAGATGGCCTGACAGAACATATTCACCCAGCAGGATCAATAACAGGCAGGCGACCATCATGCGCATTAAGGGAGCACGATATTCTGGTCTGCGTTTTACAACCTGCCCAATTTTCCATCCGCCCCAGCCTAACGTGGCATAAAGGCATCCCCGCCAAACCCGCCAAATTGATTTTGTTTCCACCATCCACTGATTCAGCGCGGACATTTTTTCGGGATATGCCATGCCTGCCCAGCCCATCAGCAATGTGATGGCCATCACGACGATGATGGCCAGTAATACCCTGAACCCTTTTTTCACTTTCAGGATAGAATGCGACTTGATTGTTTCTGCCATACTCCACCTTACCGCCGTTCACTGTGGGGCACTTCCAGCTGATAAAAACGCGCATCGGTACTGTCCGGCACTTGCTTTTGGGGATGGGCTTCAATGCGGCGGTTTTCCCGTTCAATAATGGTCAGGATAGCGTTGCGCGACAGTTCCCGTTTCAGCCACATTTCATTTTTCAGCGCATTGATTTCCCGATCCAGCGCCTCAATCCGCCGTTCCCCTTCGGCCAGGGCTTCCGGCTGGGCAGCCGCATTGGGTTCTGACATGCCGGTGATTAACATTCGCCGCATCAGCAATGCCGTCTCGGTGGTCCCGGCCATCGCCAGTTCCCCCGCCAGACGTGCGGTCAACGCGGCACTGTCCGGATCTCGCTGCAATGCCTGAATGACCCCTTTGGTCACGGCCAGACTGCCGGTTTTCAGTCTGGCCAGATTAGCGGCGGTCGGTTTTTCCGTGCCATTGAGGAGTTTCACCAGCTGTTCAATATTAGTTTTTGTGTTCTCTTCCAGCATCGGGGCAAAGCCGGTGCTGGCCACCGTTGCGCCCGGTTGCTGGGACGCCCCACCGCTGGTGCATTCTGCGGCATTGGCACAGGTACGGATAGCCCGGTCGCCCAGCACTTTCACCACAGCTGCCGCCGCTTCGGTGGCATTCTGGAACTGGCGGCAGGCACCACCATTACACTGTTGGTGGCTGACGGAAGCCTGACTCAGTACCGGCAGATGATTCATCATATTAAACCCCGCGCTGGCTAAATCCCGCGTGGGCCGGATGGCATTCTGCCCCTTGCCCCCCTGCTTCTTCCCGCCAATCCACGGATGCCCGCCTGTGCCGGTCGATTTGCTGCCGGCATTATTCACCCTCACTGCATCCGCATCCCCGCTGTTCACCTGCGTTTTGTATTCCTGCATCGCGGCCGATTGGGTCCATTTACTGTTTTGCGCAAAATCCATCATCCGTCTGGCCATGTTCTGGCAATTAAACTGGGCCTTGTCGAATGCCACATTGGCCTGTAAAACGCCATTGGTCAGCATGTCATACAGACCGGGATTAGCACGCTGGATTGCCATGGCAGGAAGACTGGCCACTGCGCCGGTTGCCCCCTGAATGACATCACTCATCAGGTTCTTAAACCCCGCCGTGATACCGTTCAGCTGGTTGCCG